>JAISTI010000172.1 GCA_031272685.1 Propionibacteriaceae bacterium
CGTGCTCGGCCCCACCAGCATGGACTACCCGTCCACCATCGCCGCGGTGCGGGCCGTCGCCCGCTATGTGGGGAGGTTCCTTGAAGGCTGACTACTACGCGGTCCTCGGCGTGGCCCGCGACGCCTCCGACGACGAGATCAAGAAGGCCTACCGCAAGCTGGCCATGCAATACCACCCCGACGTCAACGAGTCCGCCGACGCCGCCGAGAAGTTCAAGGAAATCGGCGAGGCCTACGCGGTGCTGGGCGATCCCGACAAGCGTTCGCTCTACGACCGCGGCGGCGACCCGATGTCCGGCGGTTTCGGCTTCTCCGGCTTCCAGGGCGGTTTCGACTTCACCAACCTTGTCGACGCCATGTTCGGCCAGAGCGCGCAGCGCGGCCCGCGCTCGCGGGTGCAGCGCGGCCAAGACGCGCTGGCCCGCATGAAGCTCACCCTCGCCGAGGCGGCCTTTGGCGTCACCAAGCCGCTGCGGGTGGACACCGCGGTGGTCTGCCCGTCCTGCAACGGCCAGGGCTCCGCCGACGGCTCCGAGCCGGTCACCTGCTCCAACTGCCACGGCAACGGCCAAATCACCGTCGTGCAGCGCTCCTTCCTGGGCGACATCCGCACCACCCAGCCCTGCCCGCAGTGCCGCGGCTACGGCACCTTGATCCAGCACCCCTGCGCGGAGTGCGGCGGCGAGGGCCGGGTGCGCTCGCGGCGCACCATCAACGTGAAAATCCCCGCCGGGGTGAACACCGGCAACCGCATCCACCTGGAATCCCAGGGCGAGGCCGGCCCCGGCGGCGGCCCAGCCGGCGACCTCTACGTCGAGATCACCGTGCTGAAGCATGACGTCTTCCGCCGCAACGGCGACAATCTGGAGATGGTGGTGACGGTGCCCATGACGGCCGCCGCCCTTGGCACCCAGATCACCCTCTCCACCCTGGAAGTCGAGCGGGAAGACCTTTTCACCGACGGCACCGCCCTGCTGCAAATCCCCGCGGGCACCCAGTCCGGCACCCGGCTGGTGATTCCCGGCCGCGGCGTCCCCCGGCTGCGCGGCTCCGGCCGCGGCGACCTCGGCGTCACCCTCGGGGTGGCCACCCCCGCCAAGCTGGACGACGAGCAGCGCGAGCTGTTGCGCCGGCTCGCCGAGCTGCGCGAAGAGACCGCCCCGGAGGCCGCGCCCACCCGGCAGGGCAAGGGCGTGTTCGGCTGGCTGAAAGACGCGTTCTCGTGACCTCGGCGCTGTTCTTGGCCGATTTCGACAACCCGGCGGCGGGGGCGCAGATCGCGCTGACGGGCGACGAATTGCACCACGCGCTGAAAGTGCGGCGCATCGCGGCCGGGGAGGAAATCCTCATCGCCAACGGCCGCGGCACCGCCGTTCGCGGCCCCTTCGACGGTTCACAAGGCATTGCGGTCGTGGAGGTGTTGCAGAGCCCGGAGCAGCGCGTCAACTACACCTGTGTGCAGGCGCTGCCGAAAGGGGAACGCGCCGAGCTGGCGGCCGCGATGCTCACCGAGGCCGGTATCGCGCAGATCGTGCCCTGGCAGGCCGAACGCTCGGTGGTCGTCTGGCGCGGAGAACGCGCCGAAAAGGGCCTGCGCCGCTGGCGGGCCGCCGCCCGCGAAGCCGCCAAGCAGTCCCGGCGCTTCCGGATTCCGGATGTGGCCGAGCTTGCCGACACCGAAGCCGTCTGCGGCCGGATCGCCGCCGCCGGGCTGGCGCTCGCGCTCCACGAAGACGCCGAAATCCCGCTGCCGGAAGCCGTTGCCGGTTTCGCCCCCGTCCCCGGCGAGACGGCTCCCGAAGTGCTGTTCATCGTCGGCCCCGAAGGCGGCATCGCCCCCGCCGAGTTGGAAGCCTTCACCGCAGCCGGGGCGGTGCCCGTCTCCCTCGGCCCCGGCGTGCTGCGCACCTCCACCGCCGGCGTGTTCGCGCTGGCCCAGCTGCAGGCGGTGCTCGGTGTTTGAGATCGGAACCGAATTCACCCCCACCGGCCGCACCGGCGTGATCCACACCCCGCACGGCGACATCGCCACCCCGGCGTTCATCCCGGTGGGCACCCAGGCCAGCGTCAAGGGCGTGCTGCCGGAGGCGATGGCCGCCTTGGGCGCGCAGGCCGTCCTCGCCAACGCCTACCACCTGTACTTGCAGCCCGGCCCGGACATCGTGGAAGCGGCCGGGGGAGTGGGCGCCTTCATGAACTGGCCCGGCCCCACTTTCACCGACTCCGGCGGCTTCCAAGTGCTCAGCCAAGGGGCCGGCTTCAAGAAAGTGCTGGCCATGGACACCAAGGGCCTCACCGACGACGACGTCATCGCCGACGGCAAAGAACGCCTCGCCAAGGTGGACGACGACGGCGTCGACTTCACCTCCTACCTGGACGGCTCCCGGCACCGCTTCACGCCCGAGGTCTCGATGCGCGTGCAGCACCAGCTCGGCGCGGACATCATCTTCGCCTTCGACGAGTGCACCACTTTGCTGAACACCCGCCCCTACCAGGAGGCGTCGGTGGCCCGCACCCAGGCTTGGGCGCGGCGCTGCGTGGCCGAACACGCCCGCCTCAGCGCCGCCGCCCCCAGCCGGCCGTACCAAATGCTGTTCGGGGTGGTGCAGGGGGCGCAATACGAAGACCTGCGCCGCCAGGCCGCCCGCGAGCTGCCCCAAGAATTCGACGGCTACGGCATCGGCGGGGCGCTGGAGAAAGAGAACCTCGGGCAGATCGTGCGCTGGTGCTGCGAAGAGCTGCCCGCCGGCAAACCCCGGCATCTGCTCGGCATCTCCGAGCCCGACGACCTGTTCACCGCCATCGAAAACGGCGCCGACACCTTCGACTGCGTAAAACCCTCGCGCGAAGGCCGCAACGCCGCCCTGTACACCCCGGCGGGCCGCTTCAACGTCACCAACGCCGCCAACCGCCGCGCCTTCGAGCCCGTCTTCGAAGGCTGCGACTGCTACACCTGCGCCCACTACACCCGCGCCTATCTGCACCACCTTTTCAAGGCCAAAGAGCTGCTCGCCTACACCCTGGCCACCATCCACAACGAGCGCTTCACCGTCCGGCTCGTCGACGGCATCCGCCAGGCGATCGCCGACGGGACGTACCCAGATTTCAAAGCGGATTTCCTGGGGAGGTATTACGGCTGATGTTCCAGATGAGCCGCGCGGAGTTCGAGCGGGCGGTGGACGACGCCCTCGCCGACGTGCCCGACGATTTCGCCCAGCTGCTGGTGAACACCGTCATCATCGTGGAAGACGATGCCCCGGAAGACGACCCCGACCTGCTCGGCTTGTACGACGGGATCGCCCTGACCGAGCAGTACGGCGGCATGGAATTCGGCCAGCTCCCGAACGTGATCTACATCTTCCGCAACCCCACTTTGCGCATCTGCGACACCCGCGACGACGTGCTCGACGAGGTGTACATCACCGTCATGCACGAGATCGCGCACCATTTCGGCATCGACGACGAGCGCCTGCACGAACTGGGCTGGGAATAACCCCGAAGACGCGCCCCTACGACGCACTCCCAAAACGCACTCCTAAGACGCACCCCTAAGAAACGCTGTGGCTAGCCTTATGCCTCTTCGGCCTGTTTGACCGCCCCGATAACCCGGTAGGTGAGCGGCAGCAGCGCGGTTTCGACGAGCATCTTCCACACGAAGCCGACCGCGATGTAGTTCAGCAGGGCCGCGAAGGAGATGGACTCGCCGCCGAAAACCGCGCCCAACGCGCCGTAGGCGACCGAGCAGAAGACGATGGTGTCGGCGGCTTCGCCCACGACCGAGGAGCTGAGCAGCCGGATCCAGAGCCGCTGCGGCCCGAAGCGCGCCTTGACGCGCACCAGCACGAAGGCGTTGAGCAGTTGCCCGGCAAGGTAGCCCAGCAGCGACGCCACCACGATGCGCGGCACGAAGCCGAGCACGTCGTGCCAGGCGGAATCCAGCGGCCAGTCGGCCGAGGCGGGGGCGAGGTCGACCACCAGGAACGTCAAAGACATCAGCGCCGCCAGGGCGAAGCCCAAGAAGATGGCCAGCCGGGTGCGGGCGAAGCCGTAAACCTCGGCCAGCACATCGCCCAGGATGTACGTCAGCGGAAACAGGAAAGCGCCGCCGTCGGTGATCAGCGGCAGCAGCGGCACCCCGCCGGGCGACCATTCCGGGCCGAAGGCGATCAGCTTGGTGGCCGCAACGTTGGAAATGAGCAGCAGGGCGCAGAAAAGCGCCATGATGACGGCGAAACGGTTGTTGCGCAGTTCAGACACGGGCAGCACTATAGCGGCTGGGCGAGGAGGGTCGGCGCTAGGTGGTTCAGCGCGCGTGAGGCGAAATGCGCGGCAAAGGCCGCCGAGGCGTGGCAAGCTGTACCCATGAGCGAATATGGTGTTGAGATTCCGGACGAGTCCGAACAGCTAGACCAGTTGCAGCCCGACGAAACCCTCGTCGACCGCGGCGTGCGCGACGTCCTCGACGAGGGCTATACCGCCCCCGAGCGCTGGTCCAGCGCGGTCAGGGGCGGCAATGGGCGGCGCGGCGATTCCATCGACGAGCGGCTGGCGCAAGAAGAGCCGGAGCTGTCCGATGACGGCGATTGGGACGACGAAAGCGACGGTGAGGCCGGCCACACCCGCGCCGGGCGGATTGTCGACGCGCGCGGCGGCTGGGATTCCGACGATTCGGCCGGCGAGGTTTTCGGCGCTGACGTCGGCTTCGCCGGCGGCGCGGCCTCGGCCGAAGAGGCCGCCATGCACGTCATAGATTGATGCGCGATAGATTGATGCGCGATAGATTCATGCGCGCCAGACAGGCCGTAGACTGGCAGCCAAACGCTTGAACGAAGGAGCCCCGCTGATACCCGAGCCGACCGCCGCACCCACCGCTGCGAAGCGCGTCATCACCGTCCCCGCTTCCATCAACATGGTTTCCGTGCTGGGCGCCCGTGACGAGTTCCTGCGGGTGCTGGAAAAGGAGTTGGGCGCGCAGCTCTACGTGCGCGGCAACGAGATCACCGCCTCCGGCGAGCCCGAAGAGGTGCGGCTGGCCGCCGAGGTGCTCACCGAAATGATCACCATCACGCGCACCGGCCAGGGGCTCACCGCGGACGCCGTCTCCCGCATCGTGGCGATGACCGGCGAGGCCGAAGAATCCCCGGCCACCGTCCTCACCGCGAATATCCTTTCCACAAGGGGAAAGACTATCCGGCCCAAGACGCTGAACCAGAAGCGCTATGTGGACGCCATCGACTCCCACACCGTGGTGTTCGGCATCGGCCCGGCCGGCACCGGCAAGACGTACCTGGCGGTGGCCAAGGCGGTGCAGGCGCTGCAATCCAAGCAGGTGAACCGCATCATTCTGACCCGCCCGGCCATCGAGGCCGGCGAGCGGCTCGGCTTCCTGCCCGGCACCCTCTCGGACAAAATCGACCCCTACTTGCGCCCGCTGTTCGACGCGCTGCACGACATGATCGACCCCGACCAGATTCCCCGGCTGATGACCTCCGGCACCATCGAGGTCGCCCCGCTGGCGTATATGCGCGGCCGTACCCTGAACGACGCCTTCATCATTCTCGACGAGGCGCAGAACACCTCCATGGA
>JAISTI010000182.1 GCA_031272685.1 Propionibacteriaceae bacterium
CCCCCGGCCAGCGACGCCGACCTGGTGGCGCTGGCGAACCAGCTTGGCAAACTACTCGGAGAAAGCGAGCGAAAATGAACCAAGAACAGCTTTACCAAGTCCGCCAGGAGGTGGGCAAGTCGGTCGTCGGGCAAAACGGCGCCATCACCGGGCTGCTCATCGGCCTGATCTGCGACGGGCATGTGCTGCTGGAAGGCGTGCCAGGGGTGGCCAAGACCCTGCTGGTGCGTTCGCTGGCGGCCAGCCTGTCGCTGGAGATGAAGCGGGTGCAGTTCACGCCCGACCTGATGCCCGGTGACGTCACCGGCTCGCTCATCTATGACGCCCAGGCTGCGGAATTCGAGTTCCGGCCCGGCCCGGTCTTCACCAACCTGCTGCTGGCCGACGAGATCAACCGCACCCCGCCGAAGACCCAGGCCGCGCTGCTGGAGGCGATGGAGGAGCGGCAGGTGACCGCCGACGGGGTGGCCCGCCCGCTGCCGGAGCCCTTCATGGTGATCGCCACCCAGAACCCGGTGGAGCATGAGGGCACCTATCCGCTGCCGGAGGCGCAACTCGACCGCTTCCTACTCAAGTTGGAGCTGCCGCTGCCCTCGCGCGAAGACGAGCTGCAGGTGGCGGCCCGGCATGCCGCCGGCTTCGACCCGCGCGACCTGCGCGCCGCCGGGGTCACCGCGGTAGCGGACGCCGCCGGGCTGGCCGCCGCCCGCCGGGAAGCCGCTCAGGTGCGCATCGACCCGCCGGTGCTGGCTTATCTGGTGGACATCTGCCGCGCCACCCGCGAAGCGCCGTCCGTGGCGTTGGGCGTTTCCCCGCGCGGCACTACCGCGCTGATGAAAACCGCCCGGGCCTGGGCTTGGCTGAACGGGCGGGAATTCACCACCCCGGACGATGTGAAAGCCCTGGCCATCCCCACCCTGAACCACCGCGTGCAGGTGCGTACCGAGGCGCAGATGGACGGCACGAGCGCCGCCGACGTCATCGCCAACATCATCGCCACCATCCCGGTGCCGAGGTGAGCTGAATTGGCGATCTCCGGCCGCGTCCCCCTCCTGCTGCTGCTGGGTGCTGTCCCGGCGGCGCTGTGGCCGCTGCCCGCGGTGGTGGCCGGATGGGCGCTGCTGGTGGCCGCCGTGTGCGTGGTGGACGGGCTGCTGGCCGCCAGGCCGGACGCGCTGGCCATCAGCCGGGAACTGCCGCCGAGCGTGCGGCTTTCGCAGCAGGTGCGCTCCCGCCTCACCTTGGCGAACGGCGGGCGCAAGACTGCCCGCATCCAGGTGCGCGACGGCTGGCCGCCGAGCGCCCAAGCCGCAGCCGACCGCCCGAAAATACGGCTTCCACAAGGGGAGTCGATTCGGGTGGCCACGCTGCTCACTCCGACGCGGCGGGGCCGTCTGCAAGCCGGCAAGGTGACGATCCGCTCCTACGGGCCGCTCGGCTTGGCCGCCCGCCAGCGCAGTTTCGCCGTGCCGGGGGTGTTGAAAGTGCTGCCGGAATTCCGCTCCCGGGCGCACCTGCCGTACCGGCTGGCCCGGCTGCGGGAGTTGGACGGGCTGGCGGCCGTGCATGTGCGCGGGCAGGGCACCGAGTTCGACAGCCTGCGCGAATACGCGCTGGGCGACGACGTGCGCTCGATCGACTGGCGGGCCAGCGCCCGGGCGCAGAAGACCATGGTGCGCACCTGGCGGCCGGAGCGGGACCGGCACATCCTCATCGTCTTGGACACCTCCCGGTGGGCGGCCGGCCGGATGGGCGGTCAGACCCGCTTGGATTCCGAAATCGAGGCCTGCCTGCTGCTGGGGGCGCTGGGCTCGGCGGCCGGGGACCGGGTGAGCCTGCTGGCCTTCGACCGGCAGTTGCGGGCGCGGGTGGCGAGCACTTCGGCGCGCGCCCCGGTGCTGGCGGCGTTTTCGGATGCGCTGAGCGAGGTCTCCCCACAGCTCATCGAGGCGGATTGGCAGTTGGCGGCGGCGCAGGTGGGCGAGATGTGCAACCAGCGCTCGCTGGTGGTGCTGCTCACCGGCCTCGATCCGGCTTTGTACGGGGAGGGGCTGGGTGTGGTCTTGCCGGTCTTGGCGCATCGGCACCAGTTGGTCGTCGCCCATGTGGACGATCCGGAACTCGCCCGGATGCGCTCGGACGTGTCCACCGCGGGGGCGGCCTATGACGCGGCGGCCGCCGGGCGTTTGGATTTGGCCACCGGCGCGCTCGCCTCCCGGGTGGCCGATTTGGGCGTGGAGGTGGTGCGGGCCGCGCCGGAGCGGCTGGCCCCGGCGGTCTGCGACGCGTATCTGATGCTCAAGGCGGCCGGCCGGCTGTAGGCGGCCGTCTCAGGCCGTCGGTACTTCGGCGGCGAGTTCTTCGCGCGAGCCGGTGGGCGTTTCACCCGCCTGGACGGCGAGTTTTCCGACGTAGAAGGAGCACACCCACAGCAGCGCGCAGGCGGCGGCGCCGATGCCGATTTTCACGAACGGGTTGATGTTCCAGGGGGTGATGAACCCTTCGATCAGGCCGCTGAGCAGCAGGAACAGCGTCAGCGCCACCACGACCACGATGGTGGAGCGGCCCTCGTGGGCCAGCGATTGCGCCCGGGTGCGGGTGCCCGGCACGAGTAGCGCCCACAGCAGGCGCACCCCGGCGGCGCCGGCGAGGAAGACGCAGCTCAGCTCCAGCAAACCGTGGGGCAGCACCAGCGACCAGAAGACCCACGCTGCGCCGTGGTTGGCCATTACCGCGGCGGTGGCCCCGAACACCACCGAGTTCTCGAAGAGGATTTGGGCCGGGAAGACGCCGGTGATGCCGGTGGCCACGCACAGCGCGGCGATGAAGGCGTTGTTCGTCCAGACTTCGGCGGTGAAACTGGCGTTGGGGTAGGTGGAGTAGTACTGCGCGAAGGCTTCGTCCACGTACCACTGCTGCTGGGCGGGCGTCATGATCGCCTCCAGCGCGTCCGGCCGCAGCGTGCAGTAGACGGCGGTGGCGGTGAAAACCAGCAGGCACAGCAGGGTGGAGCCGAGCGTCCACCAGCGCATCCGGTAGAGGGCGGCGGGGATGGTGCGGGTGAAAAAGCGCAGTACGTCCAGCCCGGAAATGTCGTGGGGGTTGCCGATGCGGCCGCGGGCCTTGACCAAGATGATGGAAAGCTGCGAGACGAGGGTCGGGTCGGGGGCGCTGGAGCGCAGCTGGGAGAGGTCGGTGGCGCCTTGGCGGTAGCGCAGCACCAGCTCGTCGGCCTCCGCGCCGGTCAGTTGGCGCTTCGCCGAAAGCTCTCGCAACCGCTCCCATCGGCTGGCGTGGGTGGCGGTGAACACGTCGATGTCCACGCCGCTAGCCTAGTGGCATGATCGCGGACGAGATACTGACCGGCGAGGGGGTGGCGCTGACCGTCCCGGTCGCTTCGGTGCTGGCGCGGGCGGGGGCGTGGCTGATTGACGCGCTCATCGCCGGGGTGGAGCTGTTCGCCGCGTTTTGGGCGCTGGCGTATTTCGCCGGGGACGTGTTGGACGAGGCGCTGGCCGTCGCGTCCATCATCGCGATAGTCGTGCTGGTGCTGGTGGGGGTGCCGATGGCGGTGGAGCGGCTGACGCACGGGCGCTCGGTGGGCAAGTTGGCGTTCGGCTTGCAGGTGTTGCGCGACGACGGCGGCCCGATCCGGCTGCGGCACGCGGCCATCCGCCAGCTCATCGCCTTGTTCGAGCTGTGGCTGACCGGCGGGGGGATGGCGTTCCTCGTCAGCATTTTCAACGACCGCGGCAAGCGGGTGGGCGACTTCTTGGCCGGGACGTATGTGGCGAACATCCGGGGGGTGCGGCTGACGCCGCTGGCGCTGGCTATGCCCGCGGAGCTGGCCGGCTGGGCGGGCCGCACCGACATCCGGCCCATTCCGGACGGTTTGGCCATGCGCGCCCGGCAGTTCTTGGCGCGCGCGGCCGGTTTCCCGCCGGCTGCCCGCGCCCGGCTGGGGCTGCGCATCGCCGCGCAGCTAGAGCAGTATGTGGCGCCGTCG
>JAISTI010000185.1 GCA_031272685.1 Propionibacteriaceae bacterium
CCCCGGTGGTGCTTGGCCTGGACTGAAGGCTCAGAGTTCGCGCAGCCAGGGGGGGTTCGCCCCGGTGCGGGAGACCGTGATGGCGGCGATGCGGGCCGCGAAAGCCAGGATTCCGCGCAGCTCTTCGTCGGGCAGGGCGGCCAGCGCCGCGCGGCGGTCCGCGCCGAGCAGGCCGCGCTCCCACAGCGCGTGGATCAGGCCCGACATGAAGGAATCGCCGGCGCCCACGGCGTCGGCCACTTCCAGCGAGGTGTCGGCGGGCACCTCGACGGCGGAAAGCTCACCGCCGCGCAAGCGCAGCGCGGTTGCCCCTTGCACGCCGCGGGTGAGGATGACGAGCACCGGCCCCATGGTCGCCCACTTTTCGGCTGAGAAGCCGGGATCGGCGCCGGGGTAGAGCCAGTTGAGGTCTTCGTCGGAGACCTTCACCACATCGGAGACGCCTACGAGGCGCTCGATGAGATGGCGGACGTTTTCGGGGGTGCCCATCACATCGGGGCGGATGTTCGGGTCGTAGGTGACGGTGGCGGTCTGCCGCCCGGCGGCCAGGATGGCGTGCACATCGTCGGCGCCCGGCTCGAAGACCGCGCCCATCGACCCGGCGTGCACTACCAGCGGCTTGGCCTCGTCCGGCACCGGCGGCACCTGCCAGAGCAGGTCGAAAGTGTAGGCGGGGTGCCCGGTCTCGTCGGTGACGATGTGGGCAGTGGAGGTGCGTTCGGCCTTGTCAGCGCCCGGAACCAGGCAGACGGAGGATTCGGCGAGGTGTTCTTTGATGATGTCGCCGCGCGCGTCGGAACCCAGCCAGGTGACCAGCATGGCGGGATGGCCGAGCCGTCCCAGCCCGATGGCCATGTTCAGCGGGCTGCCGCCCGGATGCTCTTTCGGCGGCTCTCCGGGGTGGTTGATGGAATCCATCAGCGTCTCGCCGACGACGATGGCCTTCACCTCGCCCAACGTGCTTTGCGGCATTTTTTGACCTTTCAGGGGTTTGGCCGGGCCCGAAGACCCGGCCAAACCTTATGACATTTGCCTAGCGGCAACTGCTACTTGAGCAGCTCCAGGCGGCCGGGGTCGTTCGCGTAGACCTCTTTGATGTTGGCCTTGGTCACGGCGACCGGGGTCAACTCGTACAGCGGAACGTCCTTCACCTCGTTGTCGGCGGTGCTCGTCGGGGCAGGCCAAGCCTCGCCCTTCTGCGAGAGCTGGATCAGCTCCATGGTCTTGGCGACCAGGTCAGCCGTCGGCTTGTCGGTGGTCTCGTACTGGTGGCCTTCCCAGATGGAGATGATGGACTCGTTCTCGGCGTCGAGGCCGTCGACGACGGGCTCGGGCTGGCCGGCCTGCTCGCAGGCGGCGAGGATCGCGCGGGCGATGCCGTCGTTCGGGGAGAGCACGCCGTCGATTTCCTTGTCAGAGTAGAAGCCGGAGAGCAGCGTGTCCATGCGGGCCTGCGCCTTGGCGTTGTCCCAGTCGAGGGTGGCGGCCTGCTCGAAGCTGGTCTGGCCGGAGACGACCACGAGGGTGCCGTCGTCGATCTTCGGCTGCAGGATCTCCATGGCGCCCTGGAAGAAGTTCGGCGCGTTCGGGTCGGCGGGGCCGCCGGCGAACAGCTCGATGTTGTAGGGGCCGGAGCCCTTGCGCTCGGCGAGGCCGTCCAGCAGGGCCTGGCCCTGGACACGGCCGATCTCGACGGAGCCGTACTGCACGACAGCGTCAACGGCGTCGGTGTTGGTGATCAGGCGGTCGTAGCCAATGACGATGATGCCTTCGGCTTTGGCCTTCTCCAGCACGGTGCCGAGCTGGGAGCCGTCGATCGGGGCGACGACGAGAACCTTGGCGCCCTGCTCGATCATGGCCTCAATCTGAGACTGCTGCTGCGGGACCTTCTGGTCGGCCTGCTGCACGATCGCCTTGAAGCCGGCGGCTTCGAGGGCGGCCTTGAACTGATCCTGGCCCTCAGCCCAGTTCTGGGTGCCGAGCCAAGGCAGCGAAACGCCAATGGTGGAGTCGGCCGGGAAAGCTTCGGTGGCTTCCTCAGTAGGCTCCTCCGACGGCTCGTCGGCCACGGAGGCGGTCGGCTCTTCGGTGGGCTCAGTGGTTTCGGCAGGCGCCGAGCAACCGCTGAAGGCAATAGCCCCTGCGAGCGCAAAGGCCGACACCATCGCGATGAGTCGCTTGTTGATGGTCATATGGATTTCTCCTTCTTTTTTATGGTTGTTTCCTCAAGCCTTGGTGACTTCAGGGGTTGGTAGTGGTTCTTCTGTTGTCTTCTTGCGGGTCAGGTGACCGATGATGGAGGGCCGGCCCTGATGCTTGTTCAGGACGTCGATGGCGACGGCGGCGAGCAGCACCAGGCCCTTGATGACCTGGGTCTGGTCGGCGCCGACGCCGGCGAGCTGCAGCCCGTTGTTGAGGATGGCCATAAAGAGGCCGCCCACAATGGTGGCGAGCACGGTGCCGATGCCGCCCGAGACGGCCGCGCCACCAATGAACACCGCCGCGATGGCGTCCAGCTCCCAGCCGGTGCCGTCGGAGGGGCCAGCGGCCGTGGAGCGGCCGATGAACATCACGCCGGCGATGGCGGAGAGCATGGAGACGTTGAACATCGCGAAGAAATAGGTGCGGTCGACGTTGACGCCGGTCAGGCCGGCCGCGAGTTTGTTGCCGCCGACCGCGTAGACGTGGCGGCC
>JAISTI010000001.1 GCA_031272685.1 Propionibacteriaceae bacterium
GGCGGATGCCGGAGCCGACCGAGGATTCGGAGAGCAGGTTCAGCAAGCCGATCTGGGCGGTGTGCTTGACGTGGGTGCCGCCGCACAGCTCGCGCGACCACGGCCCGGCCAGCTCCACCATGCGCACGACTTCGCCGTATTTCTCGCCGAACATCGCCTGCGCGCCCATGGCCTTGGCCTCCGCCAGCGGCATTTGGGTGTCGGTGACCTCCCAGTCGGCGAGGATCGCCTCGTTGGAGATGCCCTCCAGCTCTTCCTGCATGCCCTTGGTGAGGCCCTGCGCCGAGTTGAAGTCGAAGCGCAGGTAGCCGGGCTTGTTGTAGGAGCCCTGCTGCGCGGTGGTGGGGCCGAGGATTTGCCGCAGCGCGGCGTTCACTATATGGGTGGCGGTGTGCGCCCGGCAGGACTCCAGCCGGGCGGCGGCGTCGACCTGCGCCAGCACCTGCTGCCCGACGGCCAGCTCGCCGTCGGCGATACGCACCTTATGGGAGATGAGGCCTTGAACCGGCTTTTGCACGTCCAGCACCTCCAGCACCAGGCCGTCGCCGGTGATGGCGCCGGAATCGGCGTCTTGGCCGCCCGCCTCGGCGTAGAAGGGGCTCTCGGCGAGCACCACCTCCACCACTTCGCCGTTCGCGGCGGAGCGCACCAGATCCCGGCCCTTGACGATGCCCCGTACCCGGGTGGGCACCGAAAGCTCGGTGTAGCCCAGGAACGGCGTCTCGCCTTGAAGCTGGATTTCGCGGTAGGCCTCGGTGGCCAGCGCGCCGCCCTTCTTGGCCTTGGCGTCGGCCTTGGCGCGGGCCTTCTGGGCGTCCATCTGGCGCTTGAACTCGCCCAGGTCTACGCTCAGCCCGGCCTCCTGGGCCATTTCGAGCGTCAGGTCGATGGGGAAGCCGTAGGTGTCGTGCAGCTTGAATGCGGATTCGCCGTCCAGCACCGCGGCGCCGGACTCTTGCACGCGCTTGACCTGCACGTCGAAAAGCTGGGTGCCGGCGGTGAGGGTGCGGCGGAAGGCGTCTTCTTCGGCGTAGGCCGTCTGGCTCACCCGGGCCCACTGCTCGTCGATCTCCGGATACGAGGCGCGCATCTGCTGGCGGCTGACCGGCAGCAACTCAGGCAGCACCGGATCTTCCACGCCCAGCAGCCGCATGGCCCGGATGGACCGGCGCAGCAGCCGGCGCAGCACATAGCCGCGAGCCTCGTTTCCGGGGGTGACGCCGTCGGTCATCAGCATCAGCGCGGAGCGGACGTGGTCGGCCACCACCCGCATGCGGACGTCGTCTTCGGGATCGGCGTGGTATTTCTTGCCCGCCAGCTCGCCGGCCTTGAGCAGCACCGGCATCACCTCGTCGATCTCGTACATGTTGTCCACGCCCTGCAGCAGGTAGGCGGTGCGCTCCAAGCCCATGCCGGTGTCGATGTTCTTGTTGGGCAGCGGGCGCAGCACGTCGAAGTCGTCTTTGGCGCGCACCTGGGAAAGCTCCTCGGTTTGGAAGACGAGGTTCCAGATTTCCAAGAAACGGTCTTCGTCGGCCTCCGGGCCGCCGTCGGGGCCGTATTCCGAGCCGCGGTCGATGTAAATCTCGGAACACGGGCCGCCGGGGCCGGGCACGCCCATATGCCAGTAGTTGTCTTTCAGGCCCCGGCGCTGGATGCGCGAACGGGGCACCCCGGTGCGTTCCCAGATGTCAGCTGCCTCGTCGTCGTCGAGGTAGACCGTCACCCAGATCAGGTTCGGGTCGAAGCCGTAGCCGCCGTCGGCCGGAGAGTTGGTGATTAGCTCCCAGGCGTACTCGATGGCGCCTTCTTTGAAGTAATCCCCAAACGAGAAATTGCCGTTCATCTGGAAGAACGTGCCGTGGCGGGTGGTCTTGCCGACCTCTTCGATGTCGAGGGTGCGCACGCATTTCTGCACGCTGGCCGCCCGGCGGAACGGCGGCTCTTCCGCGCCGGTGTAGTAAGCCTTGAAGGGCACCATGCCGGCGTTGACGAACAGCAGGGTTGGGTCGTTGTAGACCAGGGAGGCGGACGGCACGACAGCGTGCTCTTTGGCGGCGAAGAAATCTAAGAATCGCCGCCGGATTTCAGCGGTGAGCATCTCAGTCGACCTCGTCCAGCGCCTCGTGCAGCTCGGCCTCGCGGGCGGCCATGGCGTCTTTCACATCGTCGAAGAAATCCAGCACCCGGTCGACCGCGCTGCCGGCGGCGGAGCGGGAGCCGACCAGCCGCCCGAGGGTCTTGGGCGCTTTCGACAGCACCAGCGCGGCGATGGCCACCCCGGCGCAAACCCAGAAAAGCCGTTTGATCACTTCTCGGCCCTCTTCGCGCGCTTGCCTTTGGCGGCCTGGCGCACCCCGTAGGTGAAGGCGGCCGTCTTGATCAGCGGCCCGCCGACGGTGGAGCGGAAGACGTTGGTGACGCCGGCCACGTTGCCGGAGACTTTCGCCGCGTTGGCGGAAACTTTGGCGATGTCTTCGGTGACGATGGACAGCTTGCCCAACTCGTCGTTGGTGGCTTCAACAGTGCCCTTCAGCTCCTGCAGGATCGGCACGGAGTTGTGCCCGATGTCGCGGATGGACAGCCGCAGCTCTTCCAGCACCCGGCCGAGCTTCAGCAGCGGCACCGCGCAGAAGATGACAAAACCGACCGCGGCGATGGCGGCGATCAATCCGGCAATCTCACCAGGGGTCATTTCCAGTCCTTTCGTCGAGAGCGAGCCAAGCCTACCGCAGAAGCTCGTTTATGGCCCCCAGCCGCTCGGCCACCGCGGCCTCCTGGCCGTGGTCGGTGGGGACGTAATACTCGGCGCCTTCCAGCTCGTCGGGCAGGTATTGCTGCCGGGCGATGCCGTGGGGGAAATTGTGGGCGTATTGGTAGCCCACGCCATGCCCGTAGCGCTGCGCCGAGGAATAGTGGGCGTCGCGCAGGTGTGGCGGCACCAGCCCGATCTTCCCGGCGCGGACGTCGGCGATGGCGTTGTCGATGGCGGTGATGACGGCGTTGGATTTCGGCGCCAGGGAGGTGGCGACGGTGGCGTGCGCCAGGATGATGCGGCCTTCGGGCATGCCGATGAGCTGGACGGCCTGCGCGGCGGCCACGTTGAGCTGCAAGATGTGCGGGGCGGCCATGCCGACGTCTTCGCTGGCCAGGATGATGAGCCGGCGGGCGATGAAGCGCGGGTCTTCCCCGGCCTCGATCATGCGCGCGAGATAGTGCAGCGCGGCCTGGACGTCGGAGCCGCGCACGGACTTGATGAACGCGGAGATGACGTCGTAGTGCTGATCCCCGTCGCGGTCGTAGCGCACGGCGGCCTTATCCACGGACTTTTGCAGAATCGACGCGTCGATCTTGCCCGAGCCCAGTGCTTGGGCCCCGGCAGCGGCCTCTTCCAGGTAGGTGAGCGCCCGACGGGCGTCTCCCCCGGCGAGGCGAACAAGGCTTTCTTTCGCGTCTGCGTCGATGGTGTATTGCCCGGCCAGCCCGCGTTCGTCGGTAAGCGCCCTCTCTACTACGACGGCAATGTCTTCGTCGGTCAGCGGGTTAAGAGTGAGCAGTACCGAGCGCGAAAGCAGCGGCGAGATCACTGAAAAGGACGGGTTCTCGGTGGTGGCGGCGATGAGGGTGACCAGGCGGTTTTCGACCGCCGGGAGCAGGACGTCCTGCTGGGCCTTGGAGAAGCGGTGTACCTCGTCGATGAACAGCACCGTTTGCTTGCCCCTGGTCAGCTCGCGCCTGGCCGTCTCCAGCTCGGCGCGCACCTCTTTCACCCCGGCCGTCACAGCGGAGATTTCCACGAACCGGCGCCCGCCAGCCTGGGCGACGATCGAGGCGATGGTCGTCTTTCCGGTTCCGGGCGGCCCCCAGAGAAAGACGCTCATCGGGTGCTGAGTTTCGGTAAGTCTGCGCAGCACCGAACCGGGTTCCTTGAGGTGGTCTTGGCCCACCAGCTCGTCGAGCGAGCGGGGGCGCATCCTGACGGCGAGCGGCTGGGCGGCACCGGCGAAACCGAGGGAACCGGGCCGTACCGGTTCGTCGTCAAGAAGGTTTCCGAATAGATCCTCGCTCATCGACACCAGCCTAGCCCTTCCAGAAAATCGCACTTTGGTTTGAGCCTTTGTGACCGAAGGTATGCTTCGCGGAAACACGAAGGTAACACTTTTGGACTACGTTCAACTCCAAGTAACAACCGTGAGACTGGGGCTGAAAAGGCCCCCCTACCGATGGGATATGCGATGAACAAGCGGTTAGCAACTATTGCG
>JAISTI010000043.1 GCA_031272685.1 Propionibacteriaceae bacterium
CCCTCTGCCTTTCCTGCCAAGCTGGCTGCGCCATGGGCTGCCCCTTCTGCGCCACCGGCCAGGGCGGGCTGCGGCGCAACCTCACCGCGTCCGAGATGCTCATGCAGGTGTTCCAGGCGGCCCAAGCGCTGGCACGCGGCGAACTGCCCGGCGGATTCGGCCGGCTCAGCAACATCGTCTTCATGGGCATGGGAGAGCCGATGGCGAACCTGCCCAACGTGCTAACCGCCCTGCAAACCATCACCGCGCCCGCGCCCGCCGGATTCGGCATCTCCGCCCGCTCGATCACCGTCTCCACCGTCGGGCTGACGGCCGGCATCCGGCGGCTGGCCGCCAGCGGCATCCCCGCCACCCTCGCCATCAGCCTGCACGCCCCCGACGACAAGCTGCGCGACGAGCTGTGCCCGGTGAACAAGCGCATCCCCATCCGCGAAGTGCTCGACGCCGCCCACCAGTATTTCGAACAAACCGGCCGGCGGGTCTCCCTCGAATACGCCCTCATCCGCGACGTCAACGACCAGCCGTGGCGGGCCGAGCGGCTCGCCAACATCCTGGATCGGGGCGGGCACGCCTGGGCGCATGTGAACCTCATCCCGCTGAACCCGACCCCGGGGTCGAAGTGGACGGCCTCCCGCCCGGAAGCCGAGGCGGAGTTCAAAGCGCGCCTGGAAGCCGGAAGCGTCGCCGTCACCATCCGCGACACCCGCGGCTCCGACATCGACGGCGCCTGCGGCCAGCTCGCCGCCGCCCAGCCGGGACTTTGACCGGCCCAGCCGGCGCGGCCAAAGCCTGCCAGGCGCGCCGGTGAACCCCGGCGATGCCCGGCGGCGATTTCGGATACCCTGGCCTGCGTGACAACCATCGGAACACCCCTCAGCCCCACCGCCACCAAGGTCATGATGCTCGGCTCCGGCGAGCTGGGCAAAGAAGTCCTCATCGCCTTCCAGCGCCTGGGAGTCGAAACCATCGCCGTCGACCGCTACGTGAACGCCCCCGGCCAGCAAGTCGCCCACCGCGCCTACACCATCGACATGACCGACGGCGACGCCGTCAAAGAACTGGTGGCCAAAGAACGCCCCGACTACGTGGTGCCCGAAATCGAGGCCATCGCTACCGCCGCGCTGGCCGACATCGAGGCCGCCGGGCTGGCCGTCGTCATCCCCACCGCCCGCGCCACCCAGCTCACCATGAACCGCGAGGGCATCCGGCGGCTGGCCGCCGCAGAACTCGGCTTGCCCACCTCCCCATACCGTTTCGCCTCGTCGGCCGAGGAATTCCGGGCCGCCACCGCCGAAATCGGGCTGCCGTGCGTCGTCAAACCGGTGATGTCGTCGTCCGGGCACGGCCAGTCGGTCGTGCGCGCCGCGGCCGACATCGAGGCCGCCTGGGAATACGCCACCTCGGCCGGGCGGGTCGCCGCCAACCGCGTCATCGTGGAAGGCTTCATCGACTTCGACTACGAAATCACCCTGCTCACCGTGCGTGCCCTCGGCGAAGACGGCCAACCGCAGACCTATTTCTGCGAGCCGGTCGGCCACCGGCAGGAAGAAGGCGACTACGTCGAATCCTGGCAGCCGCAGCCGATGAGCGAAACCGCCCTCGCCGAAGCCAAGCGCATCGCCGCCGCCGTCACCGGCGCGCTCGGCGGGCGCGGCATCTTCGGAGTCGAGCTGTTCATCAAGGGCGACACCGTGTACTTCTCCGAAGTCAGCCCCCGGCCGCACGACACCGGCATGGTCACCATGGCCACCCAGCGCTTCAGCGAGTTCGAGCTGCACGCCCGCGCCATCCTCGGCCTGCCGGTCGACACCGCCCTGCTGCGCCCCGGCGCGTCGGCGGTCGTCTACGCGAAGTTCAACGGCAAAGCCATCACCTACCCGAACGTGGACGCGGCCCTGCGGGTGCCGGAATCCGACCTCCGGCTTTTCGGCAAGCCTTCGGCCGCCCTGCCGCACCGGCGGATGGGGGTGGCGCTGGCCACCGCCGACGACATCGAAACGGCCAAGATCCGCGCCCACCAGGCCGCCGACGCCATCACCCCGAACCCCGGAGCCTGAATGCCGCTCGCCTTCCTGCCGCTCAGCCCCGCGGAGTTGCGCGAATTCGCCAGCTCGGGCGTCCTGCCGGGGAAGCGCGCGGCGCGCTTCGCCGGAAACGGCGGAGAAGAAGAAGAGCACACGGCGTTGCTGGCCGCCGCCCAAATGGGCGCTGGGGAAGGCCGGCCGGTCACCGCCGTGATCAGCCTCGCCGAAGCTGACGGCTCGGCGGTGGCAAACCCCCGATACCCCGACGTCATCTCGCTATTCGCCCCTGCCGGCGACGGCGAACTGCTGTGGTACGGCCCCGGCGAATGGGAAGAGCTGGCCTGAGCGCCAAACCACGGCGGGCGTTCGGCGTGGGTTGCGGCCAAACCGCACACCCTATGGCTAAACTGTGTCGCGATATGGCTGCGCGTGCGACTTCCCCCGCCCGCCCGAAGACAAACGGGTCGGCGCGCCCTGGTAAGGGCGCGAAGCCGCGCGCCGCGAAAAGCGCCAAGAAGCAGTCGAAATCCATCTTCGCCACCATCTTCCACGGCGTCGGGGCAGTTCTCGGCGCGATCGCCCGCGGCGTCGGCAACGCCTTCCGCGCCATCGGCCAAGGCGCCAAAGACCTCGACCCCGCCTTGCGCCGCGATGGCTGGGGAGTGCTGCTCATCATCTTGGCGTTGGTGACGGCCGGCCAGTTCTGGTTCGGGCTGCCCGGCATCGTCGGGGTGTGGGTGGACGCCGTCTTCACCACCCTCGTCGGGGTGCTGTTCAGCAAAGTCATCCCGGTGCTGGCGCTGCTGATGGCCTGGCGCACCCTGCGCCATCCAGACCACAACGGCCCTCTCGGCAGGCAGATACTCGGCTGGAGCCTGCTGCTGTTCGGGGTGCTGGGACAGGTCAACATCGCCTACGGCGTCCCCGCCTACTACGACGGCATCCGCGCAGCCGGCGGCTATCTCGGCTGGTTCGCGTCGTTGCTGGTCTACCTGGTCTCCACCTGGATCACCGTCCCCATCCTGGTGTTGGTGGCGCTGTTCGGAGTGGTCGTCATCAGCGGCATCCCGTTCCATGAAGTGCCATCCAGGGTCAAGGCGCTGCTTCCACAACGAGCTGAAAAGCCGCCAAAACACCCGTTCACCGAGCCGGAGCCGGAGCTGGAGCCAGATGCGGAGCTGGTGCTGGACGAGCCGGGCTACGCGGTGGACGAATACGCCTACGACCCGTTCGCGGACGCCCAAGAAACCGCCGAAGTCGCCGAGCCGACTGTCCGGCCCGCCCCGCAGCCAACCGGCCTGCCCACCGCCGCCGAGCAGCCCGCGCTTGACGGCGAGCTGGTCTATGAGCTGCCCGACAAGGAGATATTGCAGTCCGGCACTGCGCCCAAAGCCCGCACCGCCGGGTCGGAGGCGGTTGTGGAACGCCTCAACGAAGTCTTCCGCCAATTCGAAATCGACGCCACCGTCACCGGCTATACCCGCGGCCCGGCCGTCACCCGCTACGAGGTGGAGCTGGGTCCGGCCGTGAAAGTCGAAAAAGTGCTCGCGGTGCGCAACAACATCTCCTACGCCGTCGCCTCCGACGCGGTGCGCATCCTCTCCCCGATTCCCGGCAAATCGGCCATCGGCATCGAAATCCCGAACGCCGACCGCGAACTCGTCACCCTGGGAGACGTGCTGCGCTCCAACCGCGCCAAAAACGACCCCCGCCCGCTCACCGTCGGCCTCGGCAAAGACGTCGAGGGCGGCTATGTGCTCGCCAACCTCACCGAGATGCCGCACCTGCTGGTGGCCGGCGCTACCGGCGCGGGCAAATCCAGCTTCATCAACGCCATGCTCGTCTCGATCTTGATGCGCGCCACCCCCGAAGAGGTCAAGCTGCTGCTGGTCGATCCCAAGCGGGTCGAGTTGACGAACTACAACGGCGTCCCGCACCTGATCACCCCCATCATCACCGACGCGAAGAAAGCGGCGGCCGCGCTGCAGTGGGTGGTGGCCGAGATGGATCAGCGGTACTCCGACTTGCAGCAATTCGGCTTCAACCACATCGACCAGTTCAACAAGGCGGTGCGCGCGGGGCAGTTGCGGTTGCCGCCCGGCTCCGAGCGCGAATTGAAGCCGTACCCGTACCTGCTGGTGGCCGTCGACGAGCTGTCCGACCTGATGATGGTGGCCCCGCGCGACGTCGAAGACTCAATCCTGCGTATCAGCCAGCTTGCCCGCGCCGCCGGCATCCACCTGGTGCTGGCCACCCAGCGCCCGTCCGTGGACGTGGTCACCGGCGTAATCAAGGCGAACGTGCCCTCCCGGCTGGCCTTCACCACCTCGTCCGCCACCGATTCGCGCGTCATCCTCGACCAAGTCGGCGCCGACAAACTCATCGGCGCCGGAGACGCGCTCTTCCTGCCCTACGGCAAATCCAAACCGCTGCGGGTGCAGGGCGCCTGGGTGACGCCGGCCGAGATCAAGGCGGTGGTGCGCAAGGTGCGCGACCAGATGCAGCCCGAATACCGCGAAGACGTGGCCATTGCCGAGGAAGCCGGGCCGAAAGCCGTGGCCGACGACATCGGCGACGACCTCGAACAGGTCATCGAGGCGGCCCGGCTCGTCATCAACACCCAGCTCGGCTCCACCTCTATGCTGCAGCGCCGCCTGC
>JAISTI010000047.1 GCA_031272685.1 Propionibacteriaceae bacterium
GGCACGTCAACAATTCCGCCTGGGGCACCCTCAGCTTGCGCAACTACAACGGCGCCGGCACGTTGCTCAGCACCACCTTCAAAGTCTGCTCCGACTCCGCGATGACGGCCGACTGCCAGACCTACGCCAACGTGAGCAGCAAAGACGTGTTCGTTCCGGCTGGCACCTATTACGTGAGCGCCACCGGCCCCACCGGCGGAGTGCTCGCCGCTGCCGTCAGCTACGGAACCGGAAACACCATCGCCGGCTATCCCGCCACCGCCCAGGTGAGCGTGACCGTCGCCGCCGGGGTGAATTCGGCCTATGCCGACCTGTCCGTCACCGCCGGGGCAGCCGTTTCCGCCCCGGCCAGCGTGAAGCAGACCGGCGTGTTCGTGTGGCAATACCAGCCCAAGCGCACCGCCACCAAGGCCCGCTACGAGAAGCCCGCCACCGGGGATCCCGTGCCCAGCAAAGGCACGGCCTACACCTCCGGCATGGGCGATGCCCGCTTCGACCTCTACAAGCTGAATGCCGCCGGCACCCTCTACGAGCGCGTCGCGCAGAACTTCGCCCCGAACGCCACCACCGGCGTCTTCACCACCGACTTCCTCACCGCCGGCTCCTATTTCTTCGTGGAGACGGCCCTGCCGTCGTCGGCGTACCTCAAGCCGGCCTATGTGGCCGCCTTGGAGGCCGACACCGACTGGTCCGACGGCATCCCGGAGGCCCTGGTCGCGTCCTCCGGCGCGAGCGTCTTCACCATCACCACCGGCAGCTACTCCGACACCGCCAGCGCCACCCTCTCGGTGGGCGAATACGTGAACGTGCCGAAGAACACCCTGAACGTGACCAAGCGGCAGTCCGGCACCTCCACCCTGCTGGGCGATGTCGAGTTCAAGCTCTGCGCCAACCAGGCCATGACCGCCAGTTGCGCCACCTACACCACCGGCGACACCGGCGCGCAACTCGGCAAATTCGCCATCGCCGACCTCGCCCCCGGCACTTACTACCTGCAAGAGTCGCAGGCGCTGGCGGGCTACGTCTCCTCCGACGCCATCCTCAAGATCGAGATCGACTCCGACGGCTGGCCCAGCTATAGCTGGCTCGGCGACACCCAGCCGGGCACCACCACCCCGGCCGCGCCGAACCGCTCGGCGGCCAACGCCACCGCCAGCCAGATCATCTCCGACCTCACCGTCACCAACTCGCGGCCGCCCGACGTCGGCTTCGTCAAGTACGGGCAGACCAGCGAATGGGACAACGACGGCAACCGGCAGAAGGCCATCCTGCCCGGAGCGGGATTCACCCTGCGCGACAACACCGGCCTCTACTACACCATCGACGGCACCGGCAAGGCGGTTCTGCTCAACGGCACCGGCGCGGCCCCGGCAATCGCCGGCACCGTCATCTACGAGTCGGCCGACCCCGCCACCGACACCTGCGCCGACTACGAGCCCGACCTGATCTGCACCGACGCCCTCGGCCACCTCGACATCAAAGCCCTCGACCCGGCCAAGCGCTACTTCCTCGACGAGGTGTTCGTGCCTGAGATCATCGGCCCGGCCACCCCGGACGGCCTGGAATACGAGCCCGAGCATGTCCGCTTCCGCTTCGTGTGGAGTGCCACCGCCAACAGCGGCGCGGGCGGCTGGATCACCGTCCAAAACCACGACACCGGCCAAGACCCCGACGACTCCGCCTGGTATGCGGATTCCGACGGGCGGCACGCCATCAACAACACCACCGACCCGCACCACATCCGCGTGGACAAGCTGCCCATCAAGCTCGCCGACGGCGCCAGCGTCGCCGGCGGCATGGTCGCCGACGGCTCCTGGGACGACGTGAAAATCCTGGAGTCCAAATTCCGGATCTACGCCTGGGTGGCGGTGTCCGGGAACATCCCCGAAGACCACAAGGGGGCGCTCGTCGACACCATCACCATGGGCGTCAGCGAAATCACCGGATCCAACTACGGCATCTCCACCGAACTGCCGCCCGGCAAATACATCGTTGAGGAATACATTCCGCCGATGTTCTACCCGCCCGACATGACCAATCCGTGGGATCCGCCGCTGGGATACCACCTGGCGAACCCGCAGGGCGACCAGACCACCGCCGTCTACTACCAGTGCAACGCCACCACCGCAGACCTCGACGCGGGCACCGTCTACCCGGTCGTCGACCCCGGCGCGGCCGCGAACTCGTCCTGCCCGGTTGACGGCGCCTGGATCCCGGCCAACTCCGGCGGCGAGAAACCGGTCAACTCCGCCGTGGTCGAAATCCCCGTCACCGAAGGCGAAGACGGCGAAGTCACCTTCGGCGATTCCAACCGGGTCGCCGCTGGCGACGGCTACAACGAAAGCCGGGTGGTGGCCTGGTTCGGCGAGAAGTCCGGCTATAAGCTGGATCCGCTCACCGGCCGCTATGTGCTCGACGAGCCCGATTGGCGCCTCGGCGGCATCACCTTCAACGTCTACCCGGCATATGTGGATGCCAATGGGCAGTACCACATCCTGCCCACCATCGTCACCACCGGCCCGACAGCCGGCACCACCGGGGTGCCCATCACCACCACCACCTCAAACCTGTACGCCAGCCAGACCATCAAAGAAGGCCAGTTCCTTTCCGAACACGTGGACATCGCCGGAGTTTTCGCCTGCCCGACCGACGCCGGCCAGGCCTGCGAAGACTGGAGCTATTGGGACACCACCAGCGGCGACTGGCGCTACGCGCAATATGGGGCAAACGGCGGCAAGCCCAACCTGCCCGGCGCCATCACCGTCAACTGGGCGGCGGTGCCCGTCGAAATCAAGCTGCAGTACGCCAACAGCTATAACAACAACGCCGACGGCATCGCCTGGAGCGTGGTTTTCGTCGAGCAGCCCAAGACCGGCTCTTCCTGCAACCCGGCCCCCGGCCCGTGCTCGCCGCTGCCGGGCGAATACGAATTCGACATCGCCAACCCGCCGCAGTTCGGCATCAGCATCAACAACTCCGGGGTGGCCATCACCTCCTATTTCAAGAACGGCGACAGCCAATCCGGCACCACGCCAGCCGACGCCGACCCGGAGCCCTACGACTTCCCCAACTACAAGGGCACCGGCTATCTGCGGCTGCAAAAGCGCGGCCTGGACACCCACGGCACCGCCGACACCGCCGACGACACCACCGCCCTCACCCCGGGAGCGCGCTTCGAGTTCTACCTGGTCGACCCCGACCACATCGACGGGCTGAACACCGCCGCCGGGCGGGCGCTGGCGCTGCAATACGCCACCAAGGTGCTGCAAGACCGCTCGTCCACCCCGGTCTCGCTCGACCCGTACATCGCCGACAACTCCGGCGGCGACGGCTACGGCGCGAACCTGAAGCTGCAGGCGGGCACCTACCTGATCAAGGAGATCGCCCCGGCTTCCGGCTATAACGCCGCCGGCACTTTCACCTCCGACGCCGGGCCGGACGGCAATATCGGCTTCAACGATCCCGGCAACCAAGATCCGCGCTGGGACACCTCCGGCAGCTTCAGCGCCACCGAGGTCGCCATCGGCCGCATCATCGTGCCGCAGGCCGGCGACACCAACCACGCCACCCGGGTGGTCGTCACCGACCAGAAGCGCCCGGACACGCGCATCGTGAACACCTGGAGCGGCGCGAGCGTCACCGACACCAGCTACACCGGCACCTACCACGTCACCTGCGCCACGCCGTGCACTTGGGCCGGAGCTTCCGGAACAGACATCACCTCCGCCGGAAGCGGCAACCCCAGCGGCACCCTCGGGGCGCTGCAAGACGGCAGCTACACCTTCCGGGTGAGCGCCATCAGCCGCACCGACTTCAACATCAACTCCACCGCCAACACCGCCGACGTCACCTTCACCGTCTCCGGCGGGGCGATCGTCACCGCCGGGGCCGACCAGCCGAAGGTGAACGGCGTGAACATGGCCAACAGCGCCGCCACCGCCCTAGCCACCACCGGCAACGGCGTGTGGTGGACCGCCGAAGTGGAAGGCGACCAGACCATCGTCGTCTTCCACGTCAACCACATCGCCAAGGGCCAGTTGGTGATCCTCAAGGGCATCAAAGACCAGTACGGGATCTACCAGACCACGCCGCCCGCGGGCAGCTCCGCGGTCTTCGCCTTCGAGTGCGCCACCTCCTGCCCCGGCACCGAGCCCGATTCCGGCACGCTCACCTGGACGGCCGCCGACAACGCCTCCGGCGGCAAGCGGCTCTCCCTCGATCCAGGCGTCTACAAGGTGAGCGAGACCTCCGTGTCCGCCCACAACTGGCTGAAAGACGGCGCGGAAGTGTACGTGGAGATCCAGCTTTCCGGCGCAACCTACCTTGTCAACGCCCCCGCGTCCGGCGCGGGCGCCACCCAGGGCAACCCGCTCACCGCCTCGAACAACCCGGCGTATTTCTACAACACCAGCACCCTGGGCACCTTCGAGGTGAAGAAGTTCGACGACACCTCTGACACCGTGAACCTCGCGGGCGCCGAATTCAAGGTGTACGACTACAACGCCACCGACACCTCCGGCCCGTCGACGGCCGCGCTGGCCAGCCCGGTCGCCACCGTCGCCTACAACAACACCCCGGCGGACGCCAACTACACCAAGTACATCTTCACCGTCCCGGCCGGGACGTACTGGCTGCAAGAAAGCCAGGCGCCCGGCAACGGCGAATACGCCCGGCGCACCGACTTCGTCAAGATCGAGGTGCTGCCCGGCCAGGCGCCCGTCTACCTGGGCTACCAGAACTCCGGCAACAAGAACGTGGCGGTGATCCTCGACCCGAAGCCGCTCACGCTCGATGTGGCCAAAGAGACCACCTACACCGCCATCGGCACGCCCGGCGAGCCCGGCTATGTGGCCGCCCGCGACGTGCGCATCTCCCTGCTGCCGATGTTCATCTTCAAGCGGGTCTCCGGCGCGGCCTCAGACTACTCGAAGGGCAACTTCGAGCTGCTGCGCCCCGGCGGGCAGCAGTTCACCTACACCGCCGACGCCGCCCTGTCCGCGGTGAACGGCGCCGCCGTCGGCACCGCCCGCTTCCCGATTACCGAGCCCGGCGAATATCGGGTGGTGGAACTGGTGCCGGAATCGCACAAATACCTGCTCACCAACTCGGCCTACAAGGTGCAGCACAGCAACGGAGACACTTGGGAATACGCCCAATTCGACGACACCGGCACCACTGGGGTGGACGAGTCGATCGGCGGGGTTCCGGATTCCGCGCTGCTGGGCACCGCCGCTTCCATCTTCGTGGTGTACGACGAGGCCACCAACTCGCTGAAGATCGACACCAGCAAGCCGAACCCCGGATTCAAGGAAACCTGGCCGCCCGCCAACGGCGCGCAGCCCACCTCCAACCTGACCATCAACAACGAGTTCACCGGCTATGTCATCACCGTGCTGAAGAAAGACGCCCAGACCGGCCAGCTCGTCACCGCGCCCAACGCCGAATTCGAGCTGTACGACACCGAGGCCGAAGCCCTGGCCGGCGGCCACGCCGGCCAAATCGACGACACGCACGCCGACGTCGGCGAGTGGCTGCGCGACACCTCCGGCACCGGCGTGGTCACCTTCCGGCCGCGCTACGCCTCCCCCACCCAGCTCACTGGGCCGGACGCCGGGCAGCCGGCGCTGCCCATCGAATACTGGGTGCGCGAGGAACAAGCCCCGAACGGCTACACCCTCGACCCGTGGTATGACGCCGTCATCAAGAAAGTGGTGGTCTACCCCGCCGACCGCACCACCAACCAGTACGTGGTGGAATTCAAAGACGGCAAGCCCGAGCAACCATCGATCTCGCTGGCCAAGGGTGTGAAGAACGGCGCGTCCGGCAGCGCCGCCAACCCGGTGGCGGCGCCGTTGAACAATTCCGGCTTCTCCACCACCTACACCATCGCCCCGAACGCGCCCGGAAACAACCTGCCCCTGTACAACTACACGCTCTCGGACGGCAGCGCCACCGCTTCGGCGTTCAGCTTCCGCGGCACATCCAAGACCGGAACTGAGATTGACGTCGCGGTGGATCCGGCGGGCACGATTCCGCTGCTCAACCCGGCGCCCGGCGCGCACATCACCAAAGTGCGCATCTGGCCCTCCACCGCCTATGCCACGGTGGCGGCCCAGGCGCTCGACACCGACACCTCCGGCACCCTCACCTCCAGCGCCCACCAAAGCGCCGTCTACGCGCGGGTGAACGGCGGCGCGTGGACGCTACTCGACGGCGCCGACCCGCACGAGTTCGCCATCCCCGCCGCCGACCAGGGCTATCTGACCATCGAATACGCGCAGGTCATCCCCGGCACCGGCGAAACAGCCTATGTGGGCAGCCACTTCACTCCCGGCGCGATCGAAATCGACGTCACCTTCGACAAATTCGTCCCAAGCCCGGAGCAGGCGGAAATCGCCAAGATCGCCAACACCGCCACCGCCACCGCCTGCCTGCGCACGGCGCTGGACAACGGCGCGTGCAAGAGCGCGGCCAACGCGCCCACCGAGTCGTTCAGCGCGTCCAGCACCGCCACCATCAACGTGCCGGTGGATCCGCGGCCGGAGATCACCGTCACCAAGGCCTGCACCCACGCGAAATGCGACTTGGCCTCCGGCCTGGACGCCAACCAGCGCAACTTCTACCCCGGCGACGACACCGAGTTCACCCTGACGACGGTGAACTCCTCCGCCAGGGTGCCCGACACCGACCCGGACCACGCGGCGAAGAACGCGCAGTTGGCGTTCACCCACCCGGTCGTGCTCGACTACATGCCCGAGGTTTTCTCGATGCAGCACGTCGCGGGTGTCGCGCAGTACAGCGTCACCGTCACCCCCTTTGGCGGCGTGGCCACGCCCTACACCGGCACGGTGCAAACTTCCGAAATCGGCTCGGTGTTCATCTGGGAGTTCCCGGATCTGTCGCTGGAGCCGGGCGACACCCTCTCCGTCACCTACAAGGCGGACATCGCGCGGGTCGTCACCGACAACAACCCCATCAACTCGGTGTACGTCACCTCCGGCAAGACCCCGCTGCTCACCTCCAACCTGTACCCGACCGGGGCGTCCTTCACGGTGCCGAACTTCGACACCTCCGAGAACGCCGTCTTCGACGAGGGCTACTGGACGAACCCGTCGGTGCCGATGCGGCAAAACTATTGGGACAAGCTGGCCGCCATCCCCGGCTTCGACCCGTCCCACTACGGGCTCTTCGCCCGCGCGCAGGACGACGGCATCGTGGTCAAGCCCTCCGGCGACATCTCGCGCGCCAAGAGCCTGAGCATCAACGGCTCCACCTTCACCTCGTCCGAGACCGCCGCCGAGGTGCACTTCGGCGACACCGTCACCTTCCGGCTGGCGCTGCAGAACGGCCTGAGCGAGGCCAGCGGCGACATCAACACCGCCACCAACATCCGCATCGCCGACGTGCTGCCGTTCCTGAATGACGCCACCGCCGACGGGCGGCGCGGCACCCAGTGGGAAGACGACCTGCTCGACCGCTGGAAGTACGTGCCCGGCTCGCTGAGCGTGTACACCCAGGTGTTCAACGCCGCCGGCGTGAACCCGTCGGAGTATCTGCGCTGCTCCACCAACAGCCCGGTGGCAAGCGTGGATGCCCAAATTCTCACCATGGTGGCGGCGGGCTCTTGTTCCGCTGACGGCGGCGACCTGCCGCAAGACGCCTCGGCGTTCGTGGTGAACTTGGGAGAGCCGGCCGCTTCCGACGACCCACCGGGATCGAACTTCAAGCTCAAACCCGGCGACATCCTCTTCGTGGAATACACCATGGCCTTCGACTTCTCCGATCTGTCGGCCGCCGACGCCATCGCCGCCCGCCACGAGCTGCTCACCGCGAACACCTTCAAGATCGCCGTGAACGACTTCACCTTCTCGGCGCAGTCGGTCAAGAGCACCGGGCTGCTCTCCAGCAACGCCGTGCAGCCGTCCAACTCCGTGGCGGTGAAGCTGCGGGCGAACCCGGTGACCATCTCCGGCGTGGCCTGGAACGACCTCGACCGCGACGGCCTGAACGACTCCGGCGAGCCGCCGCTCGCGAACGTGCCAGTGGAGCTGTGGCAGCAGGTGAACGGCACCGTCACCAAGGTGGTGCCCCCGGTGGGCGTCACCTTCCCGGCCACAACCGCCGCCGACGGGTCGTACGCCTTCACCGGGCTGGAGTCCTCGTATGGTGACGGCACCGGTGAAATCGACTACCAGGTGCGCTTCCTGCCGCCGACGGGCGCGTGGGCGTACACCTATCTGCACGCCGGCACGGATCCGGACATCGACTCCGACGCGCATCCGGACGACGACCCCACCACCCCGCCCGCCTGGCATAAGGGCGAGACCGACTGGATGAAGGCCTACCTGTCCGTCGAGCACGTGGACGCCGGCTTCTTCACCGGCCAGCTCGCCGGCTACGTGTGGGAGGACCGCAACTACAACGGCGTGCAGGACGGCCCGTCATCGGCCGCCGACCCGATGTTCGAGAATCCGCTGGCCGGAATCGCGGTTTCGGTCTACCACTCCAGCGACTCCGGGGCCACCTGGGACGCCACCGCCTTCGCCACCGGCCTGACCGGCCCGGACGGGCGCTTCGCCTTCTTCGGCCCGGATTCCGACCCAACCGGCGGCATCGACTTCTCGGCGGGCCACGACTACCGCGTCGTGGTCGAGTCTCCGTCCGGCGAGTGGTATTTCACCGCCAAAGACGCCGGCCCCGACGATCTCGACTCCGATGTCGGGAAGGTGGATCCGCTGCCGCACGGCTGGGCGGCCACCGCGGAATCGGATGTTATCGGCAACCCGCCGGCCGCCTTTGCCGCCGGGCTCTACCGCCTCGGCGACATCGAGGGCCTGGTTTGGGAGGACATCAACGACGACGGTGTGCAAAACGACTCCTTCGCCACCGGACACGACCTGTCCAAGGTGACCGCGCGCCTGATCGGCACGGAATGGGTGGACGCGAACGGCGACGGGGTGCAAGACCCGTCCGAGCTGACACCCGTCGACCGCACCGTGAACGCCGGTTCCGACGGCGGCTACGTCTTCCTGGGAGTGAAGCGGGGCAGCTATACCGTCACCTTCGACAGGGCGGATCTCGACGCCGCCTACAGCGCCAATTCGTTCGCCTGGGCCAAACCGGCGCAGGGCGCCGATCCGGCCGCTGATTCCGACGGGCGCTTCACCGTCCGCAGCCAAGAGCGGGCCAGCACCGAGATCGCCCAGCTCGGCTACGCGGATTCCCTCGCCCATCTCGACGGCGGTGTCGTCCCCTATGTCCACATCAAGGGCTATGCCTGGCTGGACGATTCCCGCGATGGCGTCTGGCAGGGCGGGCCGTTCGTGTCCGGCGGGCCGGAATCGCCATTCGCCGCGGTGACGGTGCAGCTGTGGCGCGCCGGGGCGGCCGGCTCGAAGGCCGGGCTGCTCGGCGCGGCGCCCACGGTGCCCGCCTGGATGGCGGAGGCGCTGGTGGCCACCACCACCACGGCGGCCGACGGCTCCTACCTGTTCGACGGCCTGCTCTACGACGCGGTCTCGCGCTACAAGGTGGTCTTCTTCAACCCGAACGTGATGACGTACGTCTTCACCGTGCCGGGCGCGCAGCACACCGCTACCTACATGGTGAACGAGTACGACGATTGGAACGGCGACAACCGCTACCACGAGGCCCACACCGACTACGCCATCCAGGCGCTCGCCAATAGCGACGGCGAATACAACGCCGGCCTGCTGGAGCTGCCCTGGACGGAGGATCCGGTGAAGAACCCGCCGCCGCAGAACTCGCCCACGCCGGACGTGACCCCGAGCCCGAGCAGCCCCAGGGAAGGCAGCACGCCCACCCCGGAGCCTTCGGATTCGGACGAGCCGCAGTCGAGCGATGAGCCGACGCCGGAACCCACGCCCACGGAAACCAAGCAGCCGGTAATTGTCACCGGCGGCGACACCGTTCCCTGGGCCGCCGGCACCCTGCTGCTGGTCCTCGCCGGCGTAGCGGTCACCGCCTACTCCCGCCGCCGCTAGGAGTTGGTTCCAGGGGCAGACGGGCTGCGGAAAGGGCCTGCCGCGGCATAGGTATCGTTGGCGGGCCGCGCACTGCGAGCGCAGGGCCGGTTGCGCTTGTGGATTCGCGCGGCCGGTTCTTAGAGTGTTGCCATGAATACGACAATCGCGCAGTTGTTGGAACGCAAGTCGGTGCGGCGCTTCAGCGGCGAACCGGTGACCCAGGCGGAATTCCACACGGTCATCGAGTGCGCCATGGCCGCGCCGACAGCCGGGAACATGGCGCTCTACACCATCGTCAACATCACCGACCAGCAGGTGAAGGACGAGTTGGCCGACCTGTGCGACAACCAGCCGTTCATTGCCAAAGCGCCGGTGGTGCTGCTGTTCTTGGCGGATTGCCGCCGCTGGGTGGACGCCTTCGAAGTGGCCGGCTGCCAGCCGCACCCACCTGGCCCAGGCGACCTCTACCTCGGGCTGTGCGACGCGCTCATCGCCGCCCAGAACGCCGTCACCGCCGCCCACGCCCTCGGTCTGGGCTCGTGCTACATCGGCGACATCGTGGAACACCGCGACCGGCTGGTCAGCCTGCTCGATTTGGACGAATACACCTTCCCCGCCACCCTGCTGGTGCTCGGGCACCCCTCCCCGCACCAGCGCCGCCCGAAACCGAAGCGCTTCCCGGTCTCGGCGATCCTGCGCCAAGAACGCTACCGCCGCCTCGCCCCCGACGAGCAACGCGCCGCATTCGCCGCCCGCGGCGAAGACTTCGACACTTTCGTCCCCGCCTTCCACGACCGCAAATACGCCTCCGCCTTCGAAGCCGAACTCAACGCCGGGGTAGCCGCCTACCTCGCGCCCTTCCTTCGCACTGCCAAGACTGAAGCCTGAGTGTCGGCTGTTTTGGCTTGGGGGATGGCGGCGCCGGTCGGTCGCGAGTCTTGCGGCAGTCCGCTCAACTATTAAAACTCTTAAAACTATTAAAACAGTGAAAGGCCATTAAATATAGGGACGGCGCGGAGAAGATCACTTTGAGCGCGTTGACGCCGGAGCCGACTGCGGAGGCCATCGAAGGGCCGATTGCGGCAGCTGGCCGGGCAATCGACCCAGAGGCTTTGAATATGGCAGTTTCAGCCGCAGATGCCCGTCCCGGTTTGGGCAGGCTTGTGGACAACCTCGGCCCCTTACACATCACTGCCCACAATCTTGCGAAAACTGGCCGGGTTTCAAGATTGTGGCAACTCAAGGGGCGAATCGAGGCCCGAGCAGGCTAGTTTCCCGGCGTGTCGCCGGGTGCCATTGACCACAATCTCTGAAAACCCCTGTTTTTGGCAGCATTGTGGGCACCCCCACCCCGGAGATCCCCCTTCCTTCCCTGCAGGCCCTCTTACCCCACCACCAGTTGCCGGGCACACTGGACCCTAACCCACTTGTTATGGGTCTGACGAGAAATGGGTGAATGTGCTCGAACTGGGCGTGTAGCCGGGCCAGCGCGATCGGGCTTCGGATGGGGTGGTCTTGCCGACGAGCAGATCTTCGCCGAGTTGGCTGCGTAGTACAGGGCCCTTTCGAACGAATTCCGTTTTGCCCTGGATGTCCGGAGTGCGGACGGTGAAATCCTCGTGGGGGGGTCTAGACTTACTGCCAACATATCTTGGCGGGAACGGAAGGGGTTCTTGATGAAACGAGTTGTTGGTTTGCTGGCTGCGCTGGCAATGAGTGCCGGATTGCTGACCGGGACTGCTTCCCAGGCTGAGGCGGTCGCACCAGACCTGGTGGCGAAGACGGCGGTGAAACCGGTGGCGGCCGGGTCGTCGCTGGCGGCGTCGAATGTGGTCTTGATGAAGGCCGGGAAGACGTATTCGGTGAAGATCGATGGGAAGACCCGCAAGGTGAAGCTGGTCAAGAAGTGCGTGAAGAGCTGTGGCAGCAGCAGTGAATCCACACCTTCGTACCGCTCGCAGTTGTACATCGGATCGAAGAAGGTGGCCACTCTCACCAACACTCCGCGTTACACCACGTTGACGTTCCGGTTGGTGAAAGTCACCACCAAGCAGACCCTGATCTACATCAGGAATCAGGCGGAAAGCAACGGCAACTACGGGAAGTTCTATCGCTTCAAGGGCGGCAAGCTGGTGCTGGCGGGCAGCCCGAGCACAAGCTTGGGGTGCGACTCCACGGTCTCCTTTGCGCCATCCAGAGCCGGCGCCGGAAAGGTCATCGGCACGATCAACTCCTGGTTCCCAGATGACTGCGAGAACTACCTCGACGTTCCGCTGACCTATAAGTACTCCGGTGGAAAGTTGAAGCGGACGGACATCACTTCGGCGAACAATGTGATTCGCCTTGATGAGGGCCAATCCAAGAAAGTGAAGATGAACGGCAAGACCGTGTCGGTCAGCCTGGCGCAGGATGGCGCCTGCACGAATTGGTACGGCAGTTACTGTCTCACCTATCCGGTCACGCTCAAGATCGGCTCAGTGAAGGTCATCAGCACCTATGGAGGGGCGGAAGGATCGGGTTACACCATCCGCCTGGTGAAGGTCAGCGCCAGCCAGACACTCATCGAGTATGCCCCTGGGTCGGCGAATGACTGGCACCTTTACCGTTTCAGCGGTTCCAAGTTGGTGAAGGTCGCCCCGCTGGGCGAGAAAGCGGTCGTGCAAGCTGGGTCCGGCCGCTTGGTGTTGTCATGGCGTTCAGGCAGTTCCTACCAATACGGCCTCTACAGCTACACCAGTGGGAAACTGAAGCGCCTGGCCTGACACGCCCTGCGTTACTTGAAGGCGCGCAGCCGCAGCGAATTCAGGACTACTAAGACTGATGAGCAGGCCATGGCGGCACCCGCGATCATCGGGTTGAGGAAGCCCAGGGCGGCCAGCGGGATGGCAGCCACGTTGTAGGCGAAGGCCCAGAACAGGTTGGTCTGGATAGTGCGCAGGGTGGCACGGGAAAGGCGGACGGCATCGACGGCGACCAGCAGATCTCCGCGCATCAACGTGAGGTCGGAGGCTTGGATCGCGGCGTCGGTGCCGGTGCCCCGGTCTCTAACCCCCTGATTGGGGCTCTGACCAAGACCTCCGTGTGCGCATCCAACAAGACAACACAGTAGGTCTAACAAGCTGGCGCAGCTTCACCGCGAACAGGCTCTGTTTCCGGCCCGAACGAATCTGCAATTCCCTTCCTAGACTGTCTGCAATTCCCGCCCTAGACCCTCTGCAATCCCCTGCCTAGTGCTATTGTAGGCTGTATGGATACTGTGGCTGTACTGGGTCACGAGTACCTGCCGCGAGTGATCGACTCAGTGCTTAATGAGGCGTTGGAGACGGCTGGTGCTGTTGTGGTTGAAGGGCCACGGGCCTGCGGCAAGACCATGACGGCCATGCACGCGGCCTCATCGTATGCGCTCTTGGATGATGAGGCCACCGCGGCCATCGCGGAGATTTCTCCGGTATCCATCCTTGAAGGTACGGCTCCCCGGCTGTTGGACGAGTGGCAGCTGAATTCTGGCCTGTGGAATCTGGTTCGCCGGAAGGTAGATGCGGCATCCCAACCTGGGCTGTTTATCTTGACGGGCTCGGCAGTTCCCGCTGACGATGCCACTCGCCACACCGGTGCCGGGCGCTTTCTTCGGATCCGGGAAAGGACGATGACCTGGGCCGAGAAGGCTGATCCTTCCGACGACGAGGGAGTAAGCATCCGAGAGCTTTTTGCCGGTGAAGTACCGCCTGCGGATCTCACCGCCGTTCTTGATTATCCCGAAGTCGTGGAGCGGTTGGCGCAGCCAGGTTTTCCGGCGCTGGCGAAACTGCC
>JAISTI010000081.1 GCA_031272685.1 Propionibacteriaceae bacterium
ATGGTGTTGTTGAAGGTGCTCTTGATGTGCGCCTCGCCGGAGACGACATTCTTCCTTGCTTTGCGCCGCACCTTGGTCTTGGCGCTCTTGGCTTTTCCTGCGGTGGCCATTGCTTACTCCTTACTTCGCCTTCTTCTTCCCTGCGACCGCCTTGCGCTTGCCCTTGCGGGAGCGGGCGTTTGTGCGGGTGCGCTGGCCGCGGACCGGCAGCCCGGCGCGGTGCCGGCGGCCTTGGTATGAGCCGATTTCGATCTTGCGGCGGATGTCGGCGGCGACACTGCGGCGCAGATCGCCCTCGATTTCGTAGTTGGCTTCGATATGGTCACGCAGCGCGACAAGCTGTTCGTCAGTCAATTGGTCGGTGCGGATGTCCGGGCTGATCCCGGTGGCGGCGAGGGTTTCCTTCGCCCGGGTACGGCCGATGCCGAAAATGTAGGTGAGGGCGACTTCGAGGCGCTTGTTGCGCGGCAGGTCGACCCCGATAAGGCGTGCCATCTGGCGGTTTCCTTTGCTGTTTCAGGGCGGCTGCCCTGCGAAGGTGTCTTACGTGATGCGTTCCGCTGTTTTTGCGGCTCCGGCCTTCGCCCGGAGGTTTCGCCGCCCGTTATCTGACGGCGCTGCTATCACGCTCTTCTTCTTGCTGCTAGCCCTGGCGCTGCTTGTGGCGCGGGTTTTCGCAGATAACCATCACGCGGCCGTGCCGGCGGATCACCTTGCACTTGTCGCAGATGCGCTTGACGCTCGGCTGAACTTTCATCGAGCTTTCTTTCTCCTTGGTTTCGTTGCGGCTCAGCGGTGCCTGAAGACGATCCGTCCGCGGTTCAGGTCGTAGGGCGAGACCTCGACCACCACCTTGTCTTGCGGGATGATGCGGATGTAATGCTGCCGCATCTTCCCACTGATGGTGGCCAAGACCTTGTGCCCGTTGACTAGCTCCACCCGGAACATCGCATTGGGCAAGGCTTCGACGACTGTGCCCTCCATTTCGAGGGCGCCTTCCTTCTTGGCCATTTTCTCCTGGTTCTTGGACTTTTCGCCTGACCGGCCCCGGTCAGCCAAAGGGCAATCTTAGCCGCTTGCGCTTCCTGGCCCAAATCCTGTGGTTGGGTTAACCCATGAGACCCGAAACTTGGCTGCTGGTAGTGACTTGCGTGCTGCTGGTCGGCTCGTATGCGGTTCTTGGGCTGCTGCTCGCCCGCCTCGCCAGGTCGCGCCGGCAGGCGCTCGCCGACCGGTCGATCGCGTTGGAGGCCGAGCGCGAGCAGATTGCCGGGCTGGCGGTGGCCTCCGAGCGGACGCGGATTGTCCGGGAGATGCACGACGTGATCGCCCACTCGCTGGCGATTATGGTGGCGCAGGCGGACGGCGGTAAGTACGCCGTCGCCGACCAAGATGCCGCCACCCGGGCCTTCGAGACGATTTCCGACACCGGGCGCACGGCCCTGGCCGACACCCGGCGCATCTTGGGCATGCTGCGCAACCCCGACGCGGAGGCGGAACTCCTGCCCACCCCGGATGAGACGGGCATCGACACGCTGGTCGCCCGGGCGCAGGACGCCGGGTTGGCCATCTCGCTGATCCGGGTGGGTGTGCCGGGTGAGCTGCCCGCCGCGTCGTCGCTGGCGCTCTACCGCATCTGCCAGGAAGCCATCACAAATGTGATGAAACACGGAGAGCCGGGGATGCCGTGCGTCGTCACCGAGAATTGGCGCGACGACGAGGTGGTCATCACCGTCACCAACGAGCTTTCCCGTCCTGCTCCGGAGCAATCCGGCAGTGGGCAGGGGTTAATTGGGATGCGCGAACGCGCCGAGTTGACCGGCGGCTCGTTGGCGGCTGGGCCGATCCATGAGGGATTCCGGGTGCGGGCGCTCATCCCGTATTCGACACTTTCGGGCTTCGAGGAGCAGTGATGGGCGACATTCGGGTTGTGCTGGTCGACGACCAGGAGTTGGTGCGGGCCGGCCTGCGGATGGTCATCGACTCCCAACCGGATATGCGGGTGGTGGCCCAAGCCGGCACCGGCGCCGAGGCGGTGGCGCTGCTGCGCCGCACCGAGTGCGACATTGTGCTGATGGACGTGCGCATGCCGGATTTGGACGGCATCGCCGCCACCGGCCAGATTCTCGCCTGGGCCGACGCGGTTGACCGGCCCGCTGTGAAAGTGGTGATGCTCACCACCTACGATTTGGACGAATATCTGCTTTCCGCCATCCGCGCCGGGGCCTCCGGTTTTCTGCTGAAGAACACCCCGCCGGAGAATCTGCTGGCCGCAATCCGCACCGTCTTCACCGGCGATTCGGTCATCGCCCCATCCGCTACCCGCCGCCTGATCGAGCATGTGGCTTCGGGGAATCCGCTTCCGGCCGAGCCCGACCCGCTCATCGGCGGGCTGACAGACCGGGAGCGGGAGGTGCTCGTCCTCATCGCCCACGGCTGCTCGAATCAGGAAATCTCCACCCAGCTCTACCTTTCCGAGACCACCGTGAAAACCCATGTGCGCCACATCCTCACCAAATTAGGGGTGCGCGACCGGGTGCAAGCCGTCGTGTATGCCTTCGAGTCTGGGCTCGTCCGCCCCGGCGATTAGCGGTTGATTCGCGGCGTCGGCAAGAACTGCCAGCAGCGCCTCGGCGTAGGCCTCCAGTTTGGCTTGGCCAATGCCGGAAATGGCGGCCAGCCCTTCGCGGGTGCGGGGATGCTCGCGGGCCAGCTCTCGCAGCGTGGAATCGTGGAAGACGACATACGCCGGGATGCCGCGCTCCTTGGCTACCTCGGCGCGCCAAGCGCGCAGCCGCTGGAAGAGCGCCTCCTGCGCCGCGGTGGGTGGCGGGGCGTCGCCGTCACCTTGCCCCGGCTCCACGCCGTGCGGTCCGCCTGCCTTGTCTGCCGCTCCGGCCGTCTGCTGGATTCTGGCGGCCTTCGCCTTCTTGGCGCGGCCCGGCTTGGGTGTGTCTTTACGCAACAGCACCTGCGTGTCGCCGCGAAGCACCGGCCCGGATGCCTCGGTGAGCTGGAAGACATTGTGCTCACCCACCGCCAACTCGCCGCGAGCGAGCAACTGGCGCACGACGGCCCGCCATTCGCCGTCTCCCAGTTCGGTACCGATGCCCCAAGTGGTGAGGCTCTCGTGCCGCCAACGCCGGGTCTTCTCGGTTTCGCGGCCGCGCAGGATGTCGATCAATTGGCCGGCGCCGAAGCTCTGGTGGCGCTCGCGCGCCAGCCGGTAGACGGTGGAGAGCAGCTTCTGGGCGGGCACCGTCGCGTCCCACGTTTCCGGCGGCGTGAGGCAGGTGTCGCAGTTTCCGCACGGCACGGCCTGCTCGCCGAAGTAGCTGAGCATATTCTCCCGGCGGCATTCGGGCGTCTCGCACAGGGCCAGCCTCGCGTCCAGCAGGCGCGTCTGGTGGGCCCGATGCGCCTCATCGGCAGGGGATTCGGCGATGAGGCGGCGGAGCTGCACCACGTCGGCAAGCCCATAGGCCATCCAGGCGGTGGCCGGCAGGCCGTCGCGCCCGGCCCGGCCCGTCTCTTGGTAATACCCCTCGACGGACTTTGGAAGGTCAACATGGGCCACGAATCGCACGTCCGGCTTGTCGATGCCCATGCCGAAGGCGATGGTGGCCACCACCGTCAGGCCGTCCTGACGCAAAAAGCGGCGCTGCACCTCGCGGCGGGTGGCGGCGTCCAGCCCGGCGTGGTAGGCCAGCGCCGGGATGCCCGCACCGGCAAGCGCCTGCGCAAACTGCTCGGCGCGGGCCCGCGTCATCGCGTACACAATGCCCGACTGGCCGGAGTGCTCGGCCTGGATGAAGCGCGCGAGTTGGCGCGCTGGAACGTCTTTGGGCTCGATGCGGTATTGGATGTTGGGCCTGTCGAAGGATGAGACGAAGTCTTTGGCGCCCTGCATGCCCAGGCGCTCGACAATCTCACGGTGGGTGGCTTGCGTAGCGGTGGCCGTCAGGGCCAGCCGCGGCACACCCGGCCAACGCTCGCCCAGGATGTGCAGACCGAGGTAATCGGGCCGGAAATCGTGCCCCCATTGCGAAACGCAGTGCGCCTCGTCTACCGCGAAGAGCGCCACCTGTGCCTCGCGCAGCAGCCGCTGGCAGGACTCGGTGAGCAAGCGCTCCGGCGCGACGTACAGCAAATCAAGCTGCCCGGCGCGGTATGCGTCTTCGACCTCGCGTTGCGCGGCCAGGCCCTGGGAGGAGTTGAGGAACGCCGCTCGGATGCCCAGCTGGCGCACCGCGTCCACTTGGTCTTGCATGAGGGCGATGAGCGGCGAGACCACCACCCCCGTGCCTGGCCGCAGCAGCGACGGCACCTGATAGCACAGTGACTTGCCGCCACCCGTCGGCATAAGCACCACCGCGTCCCCGCCGCCGACCACCTGCTCGATGAC
>JAISTI010000202.1 GCA_031272685.1 Propionibacteriaceae bacterium
GTCGCTTATGGGGCGAACACCGGCAGCGGTTTCGTGCCGCCCACGCGCAACACGGCGGATGATCCGGATTACCAAATCACCCTGTCCAGCGCAGACACGCTGGCCAAGGCCGGATACGCCCTCGCCGGCTGGAACACCGCCCCCGATGGTTCCGGCCAGGCGTATGCCCTGGGCGCCCAGTTCGATTTGAGCACCGCGAACGGCTATGCGGGCAGCGGGGACGATGTCACCCTTTACGCGCAATGGGTCGGCGCCGACACCCAGCTGAAGCGCATTGGCGGCCAACCGGTGGCCCCCAGCGGCGGCTCCGGCACCGCCGCCGACCCCTATCAGGCGGAAGTCAACGGCACGGCGGCCGCCCTCACCCCCGAAGATTTCACCGCTGCCGGGGCGCAAATCGCCATCGACACCAGTGCCGCTTTCGGCAGCCTTCCCAGCGTGGCGCTCGCCCCCGGAGCCACCACGGCCGTCTTTGTGAAAGTGACCGCCGCCTCCGGCGCAAACGGCTATTACCTGGTGCGGTACACCCGCCCAGTGGACACCACCGGCCTTTCCGGCCTGCTGGCCTCCATCGACACCCTGCGCGCCCATGGCGCCTTCAAGGCGTATTCGCAAGCCAGCGTCGCCACACTGGACGACGCGCTGGCGCAAGCGCGCCAACTGCTGGCGGGAACCCCCACCCAGCCGCAGGTGGACGCGGCAAAATCGGCGGTGCTTTCCGCGCTCGCCGCCCTCGACGTGACGGCTCCATCCCCTTCACCTACCCCGGAGCCGACACCCACCCCAAGTCCGACGTCGCCGCCGGGGCCAAACCCCGACCCGGCGGCGGCGGCGGACGCCACCGCGCTCAAGGCCGAATTGAAGGCGGCCCAGCACATCGCAGCCGACGGCTACACCGCCAAGAGCTTCAAGGTTTTGCAAGGCGAACTCGATGACGCCGCCAAGGTGCTGGCCAAGGCCGGCGCCACCCAAAGCGATTTCGACACCGCTTGCGCGCAGCTCATCGCCGCCGTGGACTCGCTTGCCCCGCATTACACCAAGGCGCTTCGGGTGCAAGTGGCCAAGGTGCGCGTCGCCAAGGGCAAGAAATTCCAGCTCGGCGCCATCGCCTATCTGACAGACGGCGCCAAGGGCGCGCTGGCTTTCAAGTCGTCCAAGCCAAAGGTCGCCCAAGTGGACGCCAAAGGCAAGATCAGGGCGCGCGCCGCCGGCAAGGCCGTCATCACCGTCAGCGCGAAAACCAAATCCCGCAAAGGCAAGACCGTGGTGGCCAAGGTGGCGGTGCAGGTTGTCAAGCGCCCCAAATCGGTTGCCAAGGTCAGCGCGAAAGCGCCCAAAAAGCTGGCCGTGGGCAAACAAGCGGTTGTCAAGGCCGTTTGGAACGCCAAAGCCACCCCGGCGAAGGTGGTTTTCCATTCGTCCAAGCCTGCCATTGCCACCATCGACGCGGCTGGGGTGCTCACCGCCCGCAAACCGGGAACGGCGCATGTGAAGGTGACCGCCGGTGGGAAGAGCCGCTCCTACAAGGTGAAGGTGGTCAAGAAATGAACGCGAAGCGGATAGCCGCAGCCTGGATGGGGCTGGCGCTGGTCCTCGGGTTGGCGCCCATGGGCCAGCTGCCAGCGCAGGCGGCCAACAACCCTATCCATTTTTCCCGCCAGCCGGCGCAGCGCTCGGTTTACGCCAAGGGCGCGCCCATGCGGCTGTCGGTGCAAGCCGAGTCCACCGAAGGCAAGGCGCTGAGCTATCAGTGGAAGTGGTCGGAATCCGCCGACCTGTCGAACGCGCACACCGTCACCGGCGTCGGCGGCTCCGGACAGCAGGCCGTCCTCACCGCCACCACCCCCACCGCCATCGGCAGCCACTACTATTGGGTGGAAGTCACGGCGGACGGCGCCACCGTCTGCAGCGACACCGCCGAAGTGGTGGTGCTGGACGAAATCGTCGCCGACACCTACACGGTGGGCCACACCAAGGCGGACGGCTCCACGTACACCCAATCCGATTACGACGGCTACTACCTGAAATACAACCAGTTGTTCACCAAGCTGCTGAACGGCAACATGCAAGACGACGCGTTCACGGCGTACGACGGTTACACGGCCGGCGGCGGGTCAACCCGCGCCAATCGCTCCACCACCTTGAATGTGTCCATCTCCGCAGGCGCGCACTTCGCCTTTTGGGACACCACCCACATCGCCCGTTCCTTGAGCGGCGGGGCGACCAACAAAGAAATCCAAAGGGTCATCAACTCCGGCAGCCAGAATTTGGCCTGGGATTTCGCCGCCGAAGACGGCGCGTACGTCCAGCCGACGTGGGATGGCACGCATCTGGCGGGCGTCGCCAACAAAGGGCAGCACGAGTTCAACGGCGGCGTCGAGCTGTCGGGCGACTGGCCGTCCTCCATCTACCAGGAGATCGCCACCGTTCCGGGCAAGGTCTACGAGTGGTCGCTCGACCACGGGCAGTTCGCGCTCACCGGCAAACACGAGCTGATGGCGGTGGTCATCGGGCCGGCCGCCGAAAGCGACGACACCTTCTTCCCGTACGGCAAGGTGTCGGCGGCGTTGGGGTCGGCCGGCGGCGGCCAGCAGACGCTCTTCTACCAAGTCGTCGACCAAGTGCTGGAAGAGCAATCGCTGGGCAAGCCGACGCTCGACTCGCTGGGCAGCTTCCAGTCGCAGGCCTATTCCACTACGTATGACGGTTCGCATTACTACGTCTACCTGGCCCGCACCGGCGGCACCCGCTTCGGCGGCGTCCGCCACTCCGGGGCATATTCCGTGCCGCGCGGCCAGGGCCGAACGGTCTTCGGTTTCGTTGACATCGTCACGCACAGCTCCACGGACGGAAACCTGCTGGACAACATCGTCTTCAAATCGGGCTCGGCCCCGAGCCAAGAGCAAGCCGTGGCCTACTCCGGGGAGTCGTCCATCCACGCCGACACGGTCGCCGGGTACGCCTACGCCCTGGCGGAAGTGCGCGGATCGGCGGTGTACCCGCTGCAGGAGCGCGACGCCTGGTTCACGCCTTCCGGCGGGAGCGCCCAGACGGCGTCCGTGAACGCGGGATTGGGCGACGGGGTGTCCTGGTACACCCCCGGCAAGGGCACGCTCACCTTCAAGAACCTGGTGCCGGGCAAGACCTACCGCCTGATCGGCATCCCGTCGGCGACGGTCTCCACCGCGCTGGGCACGAACGTCGCCCCCGCCGGCGTCGCCCTCACCCTCGACGTCGCCGCCGGCCTCGCCGTCACCGCCACCAACGACTTCGTTTTCCAGCGCGACGGCGGCGCCTACCGCGCCTTCATGAAAACCGGCGCCGGCCTCCTCACCCTCTCCGGCAGCAGCGACTTCGGCAACGCCGCCACCCAGGGCCTCCTCCTCGTCAACGGCGGCACCCTCGCCATCACCGGCGCCATCCAGGGCTACGCCGCCAGCATC
>JAISTI010000236.1 GCA_031272685.1 Propionibacteriaceae bacterium
AGACGCGAAGCTGCTGAAATCCGCCACCTTCCGCAAGCAGGCGGCCACCGCCCTCGCCCAAGCAGCCGTTAAGCTGCTTGCCCCGGAATCCCGGTAGAATCGGCAGCCGTGAGCGAAGCCAACGGCGGTCAAGGGAGCGCCCCGCGCCACTGCCTCGATTCCGCGCCCAGTTCCGGGCGGTTGCGCTGGCTGAAATACCTGCTTGGATTCGCCGCCGCCGCCGGCATCTTCGCCGTCGCCCTCCTGGTGACGGTTGACGCCATCGGCTTCTGGGCCGGTGCCGCGCCCACCCCCACTCCCAGCCGCACGCCGACGCCGAGCCCCAGCGATACCCCCACCCCGACTCCTTCCCCCAGCGAAGGCGCCTACATCGACCAGACGGCCGCCATCACCGAGCTGCTTCACCCGCTCAGCGATGTGGAAAACGTCATCCTGCTCATCGGCGACGGCATGGGCGATCCGCAAATCTCGCTGGCCCGCGAATACCTTTACGGCGACGAGGGCGTCTTCCCCGGCATCGACGCGCTGCCGTTCACCGGCGAACTCACCACCTATTCGCTCAGCAAGTCGAACGGCAAGCCCGACTACACCACCGACTCGGCGGCCAGCGCCACCGCCTGGGCCACCGGCGTGAAAACCTACGACGCCGCCCTCGGCGTGGATCGCGGCGGCCAACCGCTGCCGACGCTGTTGGAGGCCGCCAAAGCAGCCGGGCTTGCCACCGGCGACGTCACCACCGACGAGCTACAAGGAGCCACTCCCGGCGCCCAGGTGGCGCATGTTTCCGACCGGCACTGCTACGGCCCCGGCGACTCCGACTGCGGCGCCGACGCCCTCGAAAAGGGCGGGCGCGGCTCCATCGCCGAACAATTGCTGACCACCCGCCCGGACGTGGCCATCGGCGGCGGCGCGGACGCCTTCGAGAAGAAAGCCGCGGCCGGCGAGTATGCGGGAAAGAGCCTTTTCGACCAAGCTCAGGCGCGCGGCTACCAGGTGGTGCGCTCCGCCGACAAGCTCGCCGCCGCGAGCGCCGCCAACCAGTCGGCCCCACTGCTGGCGGTGCTGGCGGACGGGGTGCTGCCGACCGTCTGGAAGGAAACCCCGGCGCGGGTCGGCGGTTCCGACGCCAAGCCGGTGACATGCGAGGAGCGCTCGAAGCCGCGCGTCTCGCTGGCGGCGATGACCACCAAGGCCATCGACCTGCTCAAAGTGAACGACAAAGGGTTTTTCCTGCAAGTGGAGGGCGCTTCCATCGACAAGGAATCCCACGCCGCCGACCCTTGCGGGCAAATCGGTGAGACGGCCGACCTCGACGCGGCGGTAGCCGCCGCCCTCGATTTCGCCAAACAAGACGGCCACACGCTCGTCATCCTCACGGCCGACCACGGCCAATCGTCCCAATTCCAAGACGGCCCCACCTCGGGCACCAAATCGCTGGCCCTGAAAACCGAAGACGGCCGCGTCATCTACACCGAATACAACTCCGCCCCGTCGTCGTCGAAACAGCAGCAGCATTCCGGCTCGCAGGTGCGCGTCGCCGCGTACGGCCCCGGCGCGGCGAACGTGGTGGGGCTGTCCGACCAGACAGACCTGTTCGCCACCATCGCCACCGCGCTGAACCTGGAAAGGTACCTGCAAGACCTAGACGCCCAGTACGGCGCCACCCCCGGCCAGCACGCCGCCGACGACCAGACCGCCGCCCTTCGCCAGCACCTGGAGCCGGTGGACGAGGCGGAGAACGTCATCCTCATCACCGCCCCCGGCCTCGACGACAACACCCTGACCGCCGCGCGCGACTACGCCTTCGGCGCGGCCGGAACCCTACCGGGCATCGACGAGCTGCCCATCGCCGGGCAGTTGCAGGCCGCCACCCGCAACCCGCTCACCGACAGCCGCCTGAAGCTCTCTCCGGACAAGTCCGTCACCGCCCACGGCGTCTCCAGCTACCAGCTGCTGGAGGCCACCCGTTCCGGCTTTGCGAAATCCGCGCGCACCTGCCTGAAAGACCCCGGCGTCACCAACCTCGGCGATGAGGCCGCCGAGATTATCCAATCCTTGAAATCCAACCCATTCTTCCTGCACATCAACACCACCGCCGTCGCCGACGCGGTGGACAACGCCGACGCCTGCGGGCAGCTCGGCGCGGCGCTGAACGTCGCGGCGGCGGTGAAGGCGGCCCTCGACTTCGCCAAAGAAGACCGCAACACCCTGCTCATCTTCACCGGCGGCTCGGCAGGCAGCTCGCAAATCATCGACAAAGACCCGTACTCCGCAAACAGCTTGAAGCTGGCCACGGCGGACGGGGCGAACCTCGGCCTGCTCTACGGGGCGAAATCCGACGGGCGGCGCACCACCGGCTCACAAGTTTCGGTGTGGGCGTACGGGCCGGGCGCGGCGAACCTGCTTGGCCTGCACACCCCCGCCGACATCGCCGCGCTCATCAAGGCGGCAACCGGGTAGCCCGCTCACTTGACGGTGAGCTTCACCCCGGTCACCGCCGAATTGGCGAACTTGGCCGACCCGGCGAATTTCACCGAAATCTTGTACTTGCCCTTTTTCAGCTTGGGCAGCACGACGGTGGTTTTGCCCTTGTTGGCGGCCTTCAGGGTGGCCTTTATGGTCTTGGTGAATCCCGCCTTGGAGACGGCCACCTTGATCGTCCCCTTCGGGTTCTTGGCCACCGGCTTCACGGTGACCTTCACCTTCGCCTTCGCCGTCGTCTTCACGGTGGCTTTGGCCAGCTTGGCGGTGGTGGTGGTGGGCCATTTCAGCAGCGGGCCTTCCAGCTTCAGCGCCAGCCGCACCACCTGGGCGACGGCGGTGGCGTCGTGCACGCCCATCAGGTTCGCCGCTCCTGGCCCGAACGCGCCGACAAACACCTGGGTGCCGGCCAGCCGCGAGCCGGCCGGGCCGGAGGCAGCGGCTGGTGCGAAGAGCATCCCGAGGTCGGCGCCCTCGTAGGTTGTCAGCCGCAGGCTCGGGGCGGCGAACGGGGTGCCGTCGATCACCTGGGTGGCGGCCCCGACCCCACCGGTGAAAATGACGAGGGTGTCAGTGCGCTTGGCGGCGAATTTAAGTGCCGCCTGCACCGCGAGGTCGGCGTTCAGCGCCGCGCCGATGACGCCGCAGGCGTCCGCCTTGTTGGCGTAGCTGGCGGCGGAGATGTTCACATGCAACAGGAACGGCTGGTCGTTCTTCTTCAGCGACGGCACCGGGTCTGCGCGCAGCTCTTTGATCGCGGCGGTGGTGGCCGTGCCCATGCTGGCCCAGCCCGGCAGCGCGGAGCATTTCACGCCGGGGTTGGCGAAGCCGCCGACGGTGGCAACGCTGGGCGAGTAGATCGTCTTGCCGGTGAGCTTCTGCGTGCGGCCGCCGAATTCGGTGAGCACGGTGCTCACTTTGCGGCCCTTGTAGTCGGTGGCGGAAACGCCGTCGGTGAAGGGCACGCCGCTCAGCAGCGCGGCGAGGGCGGCGGTGGCGTCGGGCACGTCGTCGGTCTTGCCAGAGCTGGTGGTGCCGTATGGCTTCAACTCCCCGGTGAAAGGCAGCGCGTCGATGCCGGGCAGCTTGCCGTGCGCCCCGTAGCGGTAGTCGCGCGCGAGTGTGATCTCGGTGTCGCCGATGCCCGGCGCGGTGATGAGGATGACATTCCTGGCCTGGTCGGCGGGGATGGCGGCGGCTTTCAGCTCGGCCACCGGGTCGCCGGTGATCCGGTATGCGCCGCCCGGCTGGTCGACGGTGGCGTTCGCCGCGACGGCGACGGCGGGCAGCTTCAGCGCCTTGCGGATGGTGGCGTGCAAGTCGGTCTGGTCGGTTACGCCGGTGACGTACGCCGCGCCCGGCCCGTAAGCGGCCAGCCGCAGCTGGGTGCCGGAGTGCTGCTGCGAGGCGGTGGGGCTGCTGCCGGAGTTGTAGGAGGCGTAGATGGTGCCGTCTTTGCCGGCCAGCGCCAGTGAGTTGACGTCGGCGACCGGCCCGGCCGAGATGGTGGAGGAATGCCCGTGGTCGGCGGTGAGGATGACGAGGGTGTGGCCGTCGGCTTTCGCGTAATCTAATGCGGCTTTGACCGCCTGGTCGAGGTCGTCGGTTTCGCCGATCTGCCCGCAGGGCTCGAATGCGTGCGACTGCTTGTCGATGGAGGCGCCCTCAACTTGCAGGAAGAAGCCGTTCGGGTTTGCTTTCAGCAGGTCGACGGATTTCATCGTCATCTCGGACAGCGAGATGCGCGGGTTGGGCTGCTGCTGGCAAGTGACCGGCGCGGCGGAAGAGCCGCCGGCATAGGAGGGGGTGTTCACCCAGCGGGTCGGCATCACCCCGGAGGAGAGCAGCGCGAGCAGCGGCTGGGATTGGTTGGCGGCGGTCACCGCGCGCAGCCCCGCCTCGGTGGTGACCACGTTGAAGCCGCGGTCGGCGGCGGCCTGCGTGACGCTCTTGCCGGCGTCGGCGCCGGAGGTGATCACCTGGTCGAAGTAGCCTTTGCCGCCGCCGATCACCACGTCGGCTTTGGTGTCGAGGATTTGCTCGGAGATGGAAAGCCCGCCGCAGGGATTGGAGGCCGGGCCGGTGCAGCCGCGGCTGGTGACGTGGGCGAGTTCGGCGGCGGGCGTCGCGCCTTGCACCTCGTCGGTGGTGATGACGCCGGTGGCGAGCCCGGCCGCCTTGGCGGCCTCGGTGAGCGTCTGGTGCGGGGCGCCGAACCGGTCGACGGCAATCGCCCCGTCGTAGGATTTCACCCCGGTCGTCCAGCCGGTGGCGCTGGCGGCGGAGTCGGTGGTGTAGTCGGGCAGACCGGTAGAGGCGTGCACCGAGAAAGTCGTGTAGGCGCCGGTAAACGGCAGGGCGTCGATGCCTGGGAAGCTGCCTTTGGCCCCGTAGATGTAGTCGCGGGCGAGGGCGATCTGCGAATCCCCCATTCCGTCCCCGATGAACAAGATGACGTTCTTCACATCCGAAATCGGCTTTATCGCGGCGATGACGGCAGCGGTCTGGTCGGAGGTTGAAGCGGTATCGGCGTGGGCGGGTGCGGCGGTGAGGCCGGCGGCGAGCAGTACGGAGAGGGCTACTGCGGTCCCTTTTTTGTGGCACAACACCTTTGCCAGTTTAGTTACAAGCCGATGCTCCGGTATAGTCTCATCCGGCGCGTCCCCATCGTCTAGGGGCCTAGGACACCGCCCTTTCACGGCGGCAACACGGGTTCGAATCCCGTTGGGGATGCGGTTGGCAGGCAAACGGCGAACTGGGGTATAGTTTCCCGGTGCTGCGTGTCAGCCCCACAACTCAATATTGGCCCCGTAGCGCAGTTGGTTAGCGCGTCGGCCTGTCACGCCGAAGGTCGCGAGTTCAAGTCTCGTCGGGGTCGCTCAAGGCTAGGTAGCTCAGTCGGTAGTAGCGTTCGCCTGAAAAGTGAAAGGTCGTCGGTTCGATTCCGACCCTAGCCACCACCAGCCCTGCCGCACCCGCCGGCCGGCCGTCGGCCTTCCGTCAGCTTGTATGCTCCACAATCTTCAGCGCGTGGTGCGGGCACCGGGCGACGACCGCGCGAAGCTTGTCCGCCAATTCCGGGGTGTCGGCATGCGTGGGGTTCACCCACGGCCGCTCGCTGACGTTGAACACTTCGGGCATCCCGCGGACGCATTCGGCGGCGTGCACGCACAGCTCCCGCTCGTCGGAGACGTCGAGGATCGGGCCGGTGTACAGCTTGAGTCCCATATTCCCTCCAAGAAAGTTGTCTTTCAGTGCAGACTAGCGGCATTCCAAATCTTCGCCAAGTATTCGTGGATGGCGCGGTCGGAGGAAAAGTATCCGGAACGGGCGGTGTTCAGGATAGCCGAACGCGTCCAGGCGTCTTCGTCGGCGTAGTAGGCGTCCACCCGCGCCTGCGCGTCGAGGTACGACTGGTAGTCGGCCAGCGCCAGGAAGCGGTCTTCGTACATCAAGTTGGAGACGATTGGGCCGAAGGCGTTGCGGTCGCCGCCGGAGAAATGCCCGGAGGACAGCAAATCCAGCACGGCTTTGAGCTGCGGGTTCGCCTCGTAGTATTCATGCGGCTTGTAGCCCTTGGCCTGCAAAGCCTCGACCTCCGGCTCCAGCATCCCGAACAGGAAGAAGTGGTCGTCCCCGACCCGCTGGCGGATTTCCACGTTGGCGCCGTCTTCGGTGCCGATGGTGAGCGCCCCGTTCAGCGCGAACTTCATGTTGCCGGTGCCGGAAGCCTCTTTGCCGGCCAGTGAGATTTGCTCGGAGAGGTCGGCCGCCGGGATCAGCCGCTCGGCGAGCATCACGTTGTAGTTGGCGGGGAACGCCACCTGCAGCACGCCTTTTACCAGCGGGTCGGCGTTGATCGTCTCGGCCACCTTGTTGATCAAGTAGATGGTCTCTTTGGCGATGCGGTAGCCGGGAGCGGCCTTCGCGCCGAAGACGAAGGTGCGCGGGGTGACGTCTTCCAGTTTGACCTTGCCGGAGATGATCTGCTCGTAGACGGTGACGATGTGCAGCAGCTTCAGGCTCTGGCGCTTGTATTCGTGCAGGCGCTTCACCATCACGTCCAGCAGATGCCCGCCGTCCAGGGTGATGCCGTCGCGCACTTTCAACAACTGGAAAAGCCGCTTCTTGTTGTGGGCTTTCACCTTGCGGAAGGCGTCGCGGAATTCGGAGTCTTCGGCGTACGGCTCCAGCTCTTGCAGGCGTTCGAGGTCGGTCAGCCAGCCCACGCCGATGGCGTCGGTGATCAGCTCGGACAGCTTCGGGTTTGCCAGCCGCACGAACCGCCGGGGGGTGACGCCGTTCGTCACATTGGTGAATTTCTCCGGCCAGAAGGCGGAGAAATCGGGAAGCACCTTGTCGCGCAGCAATTGCGAGTGCAGCTCTGCGACGCCGTTCACTTTCTTGCCGGCGACGGTGGCGAGGTAGGCCATCCGCACCGAGCGCTCCGGATAGTCGGTGACAATGGCCATATTGCGGGCTTTCAGCTCGTCTCCGGGGTAAGCCTTGCGGACTTCGGCGAGGAATTCGTCGTTGATGCGCTGGATGATCTC
>JAISTI010000002.1 GCA_031272685.1 Propionibacteriaceae bacterium
CGACGCCGCTGCCGCGACCGGCCCGCAGGAAGCGGGCGCGGATGAAAACCCGCCAGATGGCGACCCGCTCCCCGACCCGGATTTCTCGCTCACCGGCGAATCCTGCCCCCGCTAGCCAAAGGAAAACTGATGAAGAACACACCCGCCAAACTGCTGGCCGCCGCCTTGCTCGCGTTGGCCCTGCTGGCCGCCGGCCCGGCCGCCACCGGCGCCCACGCCGCCGACTACGAGAAATGGGAGGACTGCGATTGGGACGGCTATGACGACCACACCGGGGTGAAAGTCCCCTGGCCGGGGTTCGACGGCACGAAGGGCGACACCCCTTCAGGGGCGTCTTCCACCTCGCAGACCGGCAAGCAGCAGGCCGCCGAGGCGGAGGCCAAAGCCAAAGCACAGGCCAAGGCGAAAGCCGAAGCGCAAGCCCAAGCACAGGCGGAGGCGGAAGCGAAAGCCAAAGCGGAGGCGAAAGCCAAGGCGGAAGCGGCGGCGAAAAAGAAGGCCGAAGCCGCGAAGAAGAAAGCGGAAGCGGCGAAGAAGAAGGCCGAAGCGGAAGCAAAGGCCAAGGCCGAGGCAAAGGCGAAAGCGGCCGCGTCGGCCAGCGCCAAGGCCTCGGCCACTCCTACAGCCGCGACAGCCACGCGGACGGCCACGCCCACGCCCACGCCAACTGCCACACCCACGCCGTCGGCCACCGCCGCGCCCACGCCCACACCCGCCGCCACCCCGGCAGCCGAAACCGCCGGAATTGCCGCGAGCCCGGCCGCCACCGCCGCCACCGTCCCGTCCGACGAGGTGAACGCGGGCCTATACATCTTGGGGGGTTTGGCGGTTTTGGGCGGCGGCGCGGTTGGTGTGACCAGCATCATCCGCCGCCGGAACTGACGAAAAGAAGCGCGGGTTGTGGCCGCAGGGCGGCGGCCGGTGGAGTTAGCTACGGCTCAGCCGTCGGCGAGGTCGGCGTAGCGCTCGACGAGATCGGCATAGGGATCGTCTTCGACTTCTTCGGGCGCCTCGTCGGGGCCCCCGCGCAGCTCGCGTTCGAGCGCGGTGAGGTCGGTGTCGATGGAACGGTATTTCAGATCGCGTGCGACTTTTGTCTGCTTCGCTTTTGCACGGCCGCGCCCCATAGCTCGGATCGGCCCCCTCTGGTCAGCGCGGCCTTGCCGCAATAGGTTTCTTCGTGGGGTAAAGACTACCTAATTACGCCACGCTTTCCAAAGGTAGTCCGTTACCGGTGCGCGCCGAACAGGTGCGCGCCACTCGCGCCGGGGGTGGATTCCACGATTCCGCACACCCAGGAGGGCACTTGCCGCACGTCGAGCACCGCCTGGACGCGCGCGGCGGCCTCCGGGGCGGCCAGCAGAACCATGCCGACGCCCTGGTTCAGGGTGGCTTCGATGTCGGGCTGGGAGATGCCGCCGGCTTGCTGCGCCAGCTGGAAGATGGCCGGCGGCGTCCAGGTGGCGCGGTCGACCATCGCGCTCAATCCGGCCGGCAGCACCCGGGCCAGGTTGTTGGCCAGCCCGCCGCCGGTGACGTGGCTCATGGCGTGGATTCCGCCCGGCACTTCGGACAGCACTTGGAGCAGGTCGGCGGCGTACACCTTGGTGGGGGTGAGCAGCGCTTCACCGAGGGTCTGGCCAAGTTCGGGCATGTACCGTTCCAGCGCCCCCACATCGCGCAGAAATACCCTTCTGACAAGGGAAAATCCGTTGGAGTGCAGCCCGGAGGAGGCCAGGGCGATCACCACGTCGCCCTCTTGGACTCGCTCGGGGCCGAGCAGGTTGTCAGCCTCCACCACGCCGGTGGTGGCCCCGGCGATGTCGAACTCGTCCGGCTGCAGCAAGCCGGGATGCTCGGCCGTCTCCCCGCCAAGGAGGGCTACATTGTTTTCGGCGCAGGCGTTCGCGATGCCGCGCACGATAGCGGCGACGCGCTCGGGAAAGACCTTGCCGCAAGCGATGTAGTCGGTGAGGAAGAGCGGCTCTGCCCCCACCACCACCAAGTCGTCGATGAGCATGCCGACGAGGTCGTACCCCACCGTGTCGTAGACGCCCATTTGCCTGGCGATATCCACTTTGGTGCCCACCCCGTCGGTGGAGGTGGCCAGCAGCGGATGGGCGTACTTGGCCAGCGTGGCGGCGTCGAAGAGCCCGGCGAAACCGCCGATGCCGCCGAGCACCTCCGGGCGGCGGGTCTTGGCGATCGACGCCTTCATCAGCTCGACGGCCCGTTCTCCAGCCTCGATGTCCACCCCGGCCAGCGCGTAGGCGGACTTGCCGGCCTGGTCAGTTTCAGCAGCCATGGACGTCCCCCACCAGCAATTCTTGGTATGCGGCGTCGTCTGGGGGCGCGGCGGCGTCCGGGGCCGAAATCGGCTCCACCGCCAGCTCCGGCCCGTAGCTCAAACCCATCTGCTCCATCCGCTCTTGCGGCACATGCACCGGATACAGCCCGTCGAAGCAGGCGCAGCACAACTTGCGGCGCGGCACCCCGGTGCAGGCCACCAAACCCTCCAGCGAGATGTAGCCGAGGGTGTCGGCGCCGATTGACATGCGGATTTCGTCGATTGAGAGGCCGGGGGCGATCAATTCGGCGCGGGTGGCGAAGTCGATGCCGTAGAAGCACGGCCACATGACGGGCGGGGATGCGATGCGCACATGCACCTCGGCGGCCCCGGCCTCCCGCAGCATCTTCACCAGCGCCCGCTGGGTGTTGCCGCGCACGATGGAATCGTCTACGACGATGAGCCGCTTGCCTTCGATTACGTCGCGGATGGGGTTCAGCTTCAGCCGGATGCCGAGCTGGCGGATGGTCTGGGACGGCTGGATGAAAGTGCGGCCGACATAGGCGTTTTTCACCAGCCCCTGCCCGTACGGGATGCCGGAGGCCTCCGCGTAGCCGATGGCGGACGGGGTGCCGGATTCCGGGGTGGGGATGACGAGGTCGGCGTCCACCGGGGATTCCATCGCGAGGGTGCGGCCGATTTCGGTGCGCACCTGGTAGATGCGCCGCCCGGAAATCTTGGTGTCCGGGCGGGCCAGGTAGACAAACTCGAACAGGCAGCCTTTCGGATCGGGCTCGGCGAAGCTGGTGGAGCGCAGCCCGGCCGAAGAGATGGTGATCATCTCCCCCGGCTCGACCTCGCGGATGAAGGTGGCGCCGATGATGTCGAGGGCGGCCGTCTCCGAGGCCACCACCCAGCCGCCGGCCAGCCGCCCCAGCACCAGCGGGTGGATGCCTTGCGGGTCGCGGGCGGCGAAGAGGGTGTTTTCGGTGCAGAACACCAGGCAGAACGCGCCTTTGAGGCGGGGCAAGATTTCATGGGCGGCGGCCATCGCGAGGGTTTGCCCGCCGATCAGCCGGGCGAACAGCGCGGCCAGCAGCGCGGTGTCGGAGGTGGAATCCATACGTACTTTGTGCGGCACGCCATGCTCGCGGTCCAGCTCCGAGAGCCAGTCTTCCAGCTCATCGGTGTTGGTCAGGTTGCCGTTGTGGGCCAGAGCCATGCCGCCCTCTGGGGTGCCTTGGAAAGTGGGCTGGGAGTTGTCCCAGGTGGAGGACCCGGTGGTGGAGTAGCGGCAATGGCCGACGGCCAGGTGGCCGTGCAGCGAGTTCAGGGTGGCTTCGTCGAAGACGTGGCTGACCAGCCCCATGTCTTTGACCACCATGATGCGGTCGCCGTTGGAGACGGCCATGCCGGCGGATTCCTGCCCGCGGTGCTGCAGCGCGAAAAGCCCGTAATAGGTGAGTTTGGCCACGTCTTCGCCCGGCGCGTAAACGCCGAAGACGCCGCACTCGTCTTCCGGGTGCGGCTCGTCTTCGTCGATGTAACCGTCAACTTGCGGCGCCAACTGAGGATCGAGGCAGCCGGCTTCGAAACCGAACCCGTCCACCTGCTCCTCCTGTTCACGCCGAGAAGGAACGATATTACCTTCCGCGTCCAACTGCGGGGCCAGCTCGCGGGCGATGGCGCTCACTGCGGCTCCGCCCCCATCGCGTTCGGGATGACGGCGCGCCACTGCGCTTCCAGCTCGGCCAGGCCGACGGAGAATTGCCCCCCGACGGCAATCTCCGGATCGGGCGAGACCTTGCCGATTACCGCCAGCGGCACGCCGTGGGCGCGGGCCAGCGATTCCAAAAGCCCGAGCTTGGCGGCCGGGAGCGAGACCAGCGCCCGTGCCGGGGTTTCGGAGAAGAGCGCGGTGAAGTCGTCGCCTTCGAGGGTGACCCGCACTCCGAGGCCGCCGAGGATTGCGGATTCGGCCAGGGCGACGGCCAGGCCACCGTCGGAAAGATCGTGGGCGGAGGAGAGCAGGTGGTCTTTGGCGCAGCGGATGAGCACCTGGGCCAGCGCCTGCTCGGCGGGGAAATCCGGCTGCGGCGGCCGGCCGCCCAGGTGGCCGTGCACGACTTCGGCCCAGGCCGAGCCGTCCAAATCCGGCTTCGTCTCGCCCAACACCGCCACGAGGTCGCCGGCGGCGGCGAAACCGGCTTTGAGGCGGTCGGCGACGTTGTCGATGACGCCGAGCATGCCCACCAGCGGGGTGGGCATGATGTTGACATCCCCGGTGCGGTTGTAGAAGGAGACGTTGCCGCCGGTGACGGGGGTGCCGAGCGCTTGGCAGCCGGCGATCAGCCCGTCGACGGCCTGCGAGAACTGCCACATGACCTCGGGGTCTTCGGGGGAGCCGAAGTTCAGGCAGTCGGTGATGGCCACCGGCTCCGCGCCGGTGGCGGCCACATTGCGGTATGCCTCCGCGAGCGACAACTCCGCCCCGACGAAGGGATCGAGCATGGTGAAACGCGAGTTGGCGTCGGTGCTGAGCGCCACCCCCAGGCCGGATTCTTCGTCGACGCGCAGCATGCCGGAATCCTGCGGCTGGGCCAGCGCGGTGTTGCCGCGCACGTAGCGGTCGTATTGGTCGGTCACCCAAGACTTGTCGCATTGGTTGGGCGAGGTGACGACTTGGCGGAACTGGGCTTCCAGTTCGGCGCCCCCTGCGGGGCGGGGCAGCTTGGCGGAGCTGTCGGCGTTCAGCGCGTCCAGCCAGGCCGGGCGTTCCATCGGCCGCTCGTAAACCGGGCCCTCGTGGGCGACGGTGCGCGGGTCGACGTCTACGACCGTCTCGCCGTGCCAGTCGATGACGAGGTGGCTGCCTTCGGTGACCTCGCCGATGACGGTGGCCAACACGTCCCATTTGGCGCAAATCTCGAAGAAACGGCCGAGGTTCTCCGGCTCGACGACGCAGGCCATCCGCTCCTGCGACTCGCTCATAAGGATTTCTTCGGGGGTGAGGGTGTTGTCGCGCAGCGGGACGAGGTCGAGGTCGATGTGCATGCCGCCGTCTCCCGAGGCGGCCAGCTCGCTGGTGGCGCAGGAGATGCCGGCCGCTCCGAGATCTTGGATGCCGTTGACGATGCCCGCCTGGAACAGCTCCAGGGTGCATTCGATGAGCAGCTTCTCCATGAACGGGTCGCCCACCTGCACGCTGGGGCGCTTGGCCGGGCCGTCGGCATCGAACGTTTCGGAAGCCAGCACCGAGGCGCCGCCGATGCCGTCGCCGCCGGTGGTGGCGCCATACAGGATTACCTTGTTGCCGGTGCCGCGGGCGAAGGCCAGGTGCAGGTCTTCATGGCGCAGCACACCCACCGAAAGCGCGTTGACAAGGGGATTTCCGTAGTAGCAATCGTGGAAGACGACCTCGCCGCCGATATTGGGCAGCCCCAGGCAGTTGCCGTAGCCGCCAACGCCCGCCACGATGCCGGGCAACACCCGGGCGGTGTCCGGGGCGTCGAGGCGGCCGAAGCGCAGGCTGTCCATGGAGGCCACCGGGCGCGCGCCCATGGCCAGGATGTCGCGCACGATGCCGCCCACGCCGGTGGCCGCGCCTTGTTAGGGCTCCACATAGGACGGGTGGTTGTGGGATTCGGCCTTGAAGGTGACGGCCCAGCCGCCGCCGACGTCCACCACCCCGGCTTGTTCGCCGATGCCCGCCAGCAGCGGGCCGCGCGGGGTGGTTTTGGCAAGCTGCGCGAAGCGCTTCAGGTGCACTTTGGAGGATTTGTATGAGCAGTGCTCCGACCACATCACCGAATACATGGCCAGCTCGCAGCTGGTGGGCCGGCGGCCGAGGATGTCTTTGATGGCCTGGTATTCGTCAGCCTTGAGGCCAAGCTCGGCCCAGGGCTGGGAGACGTCGGGGGTGGCTTGCGCGTTGGCCACTGTGTCAGTCATTTACGCACCTACCTTCGCCATCAGGAACCGCGCCAGGCTTTCGAAGAACGGCCGGCCGTCTTGGTTGGGCGCGGTGACGGGATCGATGTTGTGCTCGGGGTGGGGCATCAGGCCGACCACATTGCCGCGCTCGTTGGTGATGCCGGCGATGTCGTTGACCGATCCGTTCGGGTTGCCGAGATAGCGGAAGACGACCCGGTGCTCGGCTTCGAGCATCCGCACCGTTTCGGCGTCGGCTTGGTAATTGCCCTCGCCGTGTTTGATGACGATGTTGATCTCGTCTCCGGCGGTGAAGGCGTTCGTCCAGACGGTGTCGGAGGATTCGACGCGCAAGTTTTGGTCTTGGCAGTAGAAGGTGCGCCGGTCGTTGCGGATGAGCGCGCCGGGCAGCAGCCGGGCCTCGCACAGCACCTGGAACCCGTTGCAGATGCCCAGCACCGGAAGGCCTTCCCCGGCGGCCTTGATGACCTGCGCCATCACCGGCGAAAAGCGGGCGATCGCGCCGCAGCGGAGGTAATCGCCGTACGAGAAACCGCCGGGCAGGATTACCGCGTCCACCCCTTGCAGCGAATCGGAGGCGTGCCAGAGGGCGACCGGCTCGCCACCGGTGAGCTTGACGGCCTGGCGGGCGTCCGCGTCGTCAAGGGAACCGGGAAAAGTGACTACCCCGACCCTCATTCGCCGACCCTGACGACGTAATTCTCGATGGTGGTGTTGGCCAGCAGCGAATCGGCCGCCACCTGGGCTTGCTCCAGGCGCTCTGGGGTGATTTCGCCCTCCACCTCGATTTCGAAGCGCGTCCCCTGGCGCACGCTGAGGCCGGTGTAGCCGAGCCGCTTGAGCGCGCCCGTCACCGCTTTGCCTTGCGGATCGAGAATCTCGGGTTTTGGCATAACATCCACAACAATTTGGGCCATGCCGCAATCCTAACCGCCGGGTATGGCAGTTCTGGGGAGCGCCCAAACTCAGCCGGCGGCGGCCTCGTCCGAGACTTCGCCCTCCGCCGCTTCCGGCACTTCCACCACTTCACCCTCCGCCACATCCGGCACTTCCACCACTTCGGCTGCGGCCGCCGCGGTGTTCGCCGCCGCGTCCGGGGTTTCGGTTTCTTCCGGCTCGGCGGTGATGTCGGCCACCGTCTGCCCGAAGGCGGTGACGAGGCTGGAACCGACCAGGAAGATTTGCTCGCCCGCGCCGGTCTTGACGTAGTAGTCGCCGGTGAGCGGGTTTTCGATGCCGATGGTGACGATGGTTGCCCCGTCGGCGGTGGTGACGGTGATGGTGTTGGTGGGCGAGTCGAAGCCGTAGTCCACCGACGAGTCGGGAACAAGCGCCTGGGTGGCGGTGAGCGGGTTCAGGTTGCCCAGCATGGTGGCGACGGCGCTCTCGTCGATGTCGATTGACGCGTCGGCGTCGTACACCCAGTTTTCCCCGCTCTTGGTGAAGGCGAGCGTCTGGCCTTCGCTCAGATACGAGAAGGCGATGACGTCGGTGGCGGGGATGTCAATCGCGTAGACGGTGGCGGCGGCCTCGGCGGCGGCCTCGTCGGCGGCGACCTGCTGGTTGTAGGCGCTCAGGGCGAAATATCCCCCGGCGAACAGCGCCAATACCGCGGCCCCGATGATGAGGGTGCGGGCGTTTTTCGTCATGATTTCCTCCTGCGATACCAGATGGCCACCCCGGCCGCCAGGCAGCCCAACGGCACGACGGCCATGATCGCGAGCCCGCAAAGCAGCGCGTTCAGGGCGGGGATGGTGACTTGCGAGACGCCGTATTCCTTCACCGGGATCACCAGATTGCCACTCGCGCCTCCGGCGGTGAGGGCGGAGATGGTGTCGGAGAACATCGAGGAGTTGGCGCTGGAGACCATCTGGTCGGCCTCGTCGGTGAACATCAGCTCCGAGCCGTACACCACCAGCGTGGAGGTGACGCTCGCAGCGCTGTCACCCGCCGCGTCGTCTGCCGCGTCGTCTGCAGATGGCTCGGCGCTGCTGGCCGGTTCGGCGCTGGCCTCGGCTGTTGCCGCGCCACTGGTCTTGACGGCGGCCAGCCCCACCTGGAACGGGCCTTGGACATCGCCTTCCTCAAACTCGGAGGTGCTGGCGTTGGCGTAGTCGGCCTTGGCGACCGACATGGTGCTGGTGGTGAGCAGCGCGGTGAAGTCCACCCCTTCCACGGTGTCGGAGTAGGAGACGGCTTTGGAGTAGGGCGCGAACACCCGCATATTCGTAACCGACGAGGTGTAGACGCTGGAGCCGATCTCCGGCAGCAGATAGGCCTGGTATTGGTAGTACATGGTTTGGTCGTTCTCGAACACCATGCCAGGCACCTCGGAAACCCCGTATTCCGCCAGCACCTTGTCGAGGTTG
>JAISTI010000009.1 GCA_031272685.1 Propionibacteriaceae bacterium
GGAACAGCACGCCCGTCACCACCAGAATCCATGTCTCTGGGAACAGCACCCAGACACCTATGCCCGCGGCGGCAATCACCGCGGACGCCACCCCATTCCCGATGAGCCGCAGGGCGAGCAGCCCTTTCTGGGCCGGCCGCCAATCCAGGCCAGGAGGGTCGAAGGGGGCGGTTGCGGTGCTCTCACTCATGGCCCCTATCGTCGCATATTCGCAAGCGACCCTTCGAGGCGGAGCAGGTATTCCTTGCGGTCCAGGCCCCCGCCGTAGCCGGTCAGGGAGCCGTCGGCTCCGATGACCCGGTGGCAGGGGATGACGATGCCAATCGGGTTGAGCCCGACGGCCAGGCCGACCGCGCGCGCGCCACCGCGCGAGCCGGTGGGCGACAAGCCTTCCGCGACGGCCCGGTAGCTCGTGGTCTGGCCGTAGGGAATCCCGCGCAGGGCCGCCCACACGGATTCGCGGAAGGGAGTGCCACGCGGGGCAAGCGGAAAATCGACGGACGGGTTCTCGCCGGCAAAGTAGGCGTCCAGCCAGGCAGCCAGCTCATCCAACACCGGATAGCCTTGCCCGTTCAGTTCCGCCGGGAGCTGTGGGGCGTGCCGCTGCCTTTCGGTGAACCAAAGCCCGGTGACCGCACCGTCTGCGGCGGTCATCACCACCGTCCCAAGCGGGGTTTCGCGAGTTGCCGCATAAGTTCCCATTTGCCTGCCTCCCTTGTCCGCCAGCTTCCGCACCCCATTGTCGCGCAATCGCAGGCTGCTGCGGGTCGCAGACGGAAAACACGCCAATGCCCGCTGTTCACGCTTGAAACGGGGCATTCGCGATTGCCTGCGCCAGGTAGACTCGGCATTCCTATGCAACCCCAATTGATGTCCGGCAACGAAGCCATCGCGCACGGGGCGGTGCGCGCCGGCGGAGGTTTCGCGTGCGGCTACCCCGGCACTCCGTCCACCGAAATCGTCGAGACGGCCGCGAAGCTGGAGGGCATCCACGCCCAGTGGTGCGTGAACGAAAAAGTGGCGATGGAGACGGCGGTTGGCGCGTCCTTGGCTGGCACGCGCACCGTGGTGACGATGAAACACGTCGGCCTGAATGTGGCGATGGATCCGTTCATGGCGGTCTCGCTGGCCGGGGTGAACGCCGGCCTGGTGGTGGTAAGCGCCGACGATCCCGGCATGCACTCCTCGCAGAACGAGCAAGACAACCGCACCCTGGCGCGTTTCGCCAAAATCCCACTGCTGGAGCCGTCCGACTCCCAAGAGGCCTACGACTTCATGGCCGAGGCCTTCGCCCTCTCGGAAGAATTCGACACCCCGGTGATGCTGCGCACCACCACCCGCGTCTCCCACGGCCGCGGCCTGGTCGCGGCCCGCGAGCCGATCGCCGTAGAACCCCGGCCCTATGAGCGCCAGATTTCCAAATACGTCATGGTTCCCGCCAACGCCAAAGGCCGGAACCACCGGGCGCTGGAGCGGCTGCAAGAGCTGCGCGCCCGTTCCGAGGCCAGCGCGCTGAACGTCATCGAGCCGGGAACCATGGATTTCGGCATCATCACCTCCGGGGTTGCCTACGAATACGCCAAAGAAGCCTTCCCGGAAGCTTGGATTCTCAAACTCGGCTTCTCCAACCCGCTGCCCTACGCGAAGGTATTGGAGTTCTATGGGCACGTCTCCAAGGTGGCGGTGGTCGAAGAACTCGACCCGTTCATCGAAGAACAAGTGCGGGCAATGGGGCTGCCGGTGATCGGCAAGGAGGCCATCCCCGCCGAAGGCGAGCTGGATCAAGCCACGGTCTACCGGGCGCTGGCCCCCCACCTGGCCGGCGGGCCCGCGCCGCGTGGCCCGGTTTCCGTCCCCGAGCCGGCGCAATTGGCCATGGCGCCGGAGGTGGACGCCAAAGACCTGCCGGTGCTGCCGGTCCGCCCACCGGTGCTCTGCCCCGGCTGCCCGCACCGCGGGGTTTTTTCCACGCTGCGCAAACGCCGGATGGTGCCCATGGGCGACATCGGCTGCTACACCCTCGGCGCGCTCGCCCCGCTGCTCGCGCTGGACACCTCGCTGTGCATGGGGGCGTCCATCGGCATGATGGCCGGCTTCAACAAGGCGCTGGGGCGGAAAGCCGCCGTCGGCGTGATTGGCGATTCCACCTTCTTCCACTCCGGCATCACCGCGCTGCTGGACGCCCGCTACAACGAAGTGGAGGGGCTGGTCGTCATCCTCGACAACCGCACCACCGCCATGACCGGCCAGCAAGGCCACCCCGGCACCGGCATCCACCCCGACGGCTCCGACGGCCCGGCCATCGACATAGTCCGGGTCTGCCTGGGCATCGGCGTGCGCTGCTCCACCGCCGACGTCGCCGACTACAAAGCCCTCGACAAGCTCATCAAAGACGAGATAAAGACCCCTGGGCTAGGGGTGATAGTTGTGCAATCGCCTTGCATCCTGCTGGCGCGGCCCGAAAAGCGCACTGTGGAAGTGGTGGCGGAAAACTGCAATATGTGCGGGCTGTGCCTGGCCATCGGCTGCCCGGCCATCGCCCCCGGCGACGACTTCATCTCCATCTTGGAAAACTGCATCGGCTGCGGCCTTTGCGCGGACATCTGCAACCGGGCGGCCATCCTGATAGAACCGGCGGTGGCTGTATGAGCTGGACGGACGGCGCCTTCACCGTCTCGCTGGTCGGAGTCGGCGGTCAGGGGGTGCTGCGCGCGGCGGCCATCGTCGCCCACGCGGCGGTTTCGGCCGGATTCGACGTGAAAAGCTCCGAGATCAAAGGCATGTCGCAGCGCGGCGGGTCGGTGCTCTCCACAGTGCGATTCGGCGCCAAAGTGCTCTCCCCCGTCGCCGGCAAGGCCGATCTTGTCATCGCTACCGAGCTGCTCGAAGGGCTGCGCGGACTGCCGCTGCTGGCCCGCGGCGGCACCCTCATCTGTGACACCTCGGCCCGCATCCCGCCGGGAGCCGTGCTGCGCCGCGAACAGGAATACCCCGAAAGCTTGGCCGCCGCAGCCGCCGCCAACGGAGTGCGGCTGATCGCCCTGGACGCCGACAGCTTGGCCCGCGAAGCCGGAAACCCCCGCACCGCGAACTCGGCGCTGCTCGGCGCGGCCTCGGCGCTGCTGCCGTTCTCCGACGACGACTGGCAGCACGGGCTGATGTCGTCCGTCCCCCCAAAGACCCTCGAATCCAATATGCGCGCCTTGAGACTGGGGCGCGAAACCAGCAACCAGGAGGCATCACTATGAAAGTGACCCAACTCACCGTCTTCCTCGAAAACCGCTCCGGCCGGCTTGCCGAAGTGGCGCGGATTCTCGGAGACGCCGGAATCAACATCCACGGCTTCTGCACCACGGAGGCCGCCGAATACGGAATTCTGCGGCTCATCCTTTCGGACGTGCTCAAGGCGCGCGAACTGCTGTCCGCGGCCGGGTTCACCACGCATGTCTCGCAAGTGCTGTGCGTGAAGGTGGCGGACAAGCCCGGCGGGCTGGCGGCGGTGCTCGACCAACTCGCGGCGGCGGAGATTTCGGTGGAATACCTGTACAACATCTCCTACTCCAACATCTGCTTCGCGGTGCGCGAAATCGACCACGCGGTGGAGTTGCTGGCCGGCAAAGTCACCCTGCTCTCGGACGCGGAGGTGCAGGCGCTATGAGCTCGAACCTCACCCCGGACAAAGTTGGCGGCAGCTACCTGCAGCCGGAAATTGAAACCCTCCCCCAGAGCGAAATCAAAGAGCTGCAGCTGCGCTTGCTGCGCGAGGCGGCCGCCCGCGTCTATCCGGCGGTGCCTTTCTACCGCAAAGGCTTCGATGAGCGCGGGGTGACGCCGGACGCCATCAAGTCACTGGAAGACGTCGCCAAACTGCCCACCACCACCAAACCCGACCTACGCGACAACTACCCCTTCGACATGTTCGCACTGCCGTTCGACCAGATTGAGCGGGTGCAATCCACGTCCGGCACGACGGGCGCGCCCACCACGGTGGCGTACACCCACCAAGACGTGCTCTATTGGGGCGAATGCACCGGCCGCGGCCTCGCGATGGCCGGGGTGAAACCGGGCGAAATCTTGCAAAACGCCTACGGCTACGGCCTTTTCACCGGCGGCCCCGGGCTCGACTACGGCGCGGTGCGGATGGGCTGCATCGTCATCCCGATGAGCGGCGGCAACACCGACCGGCAAATCCGGATGATGACGGATCTGAAGCCGGTGGCGTTGAGCTGCACCCCGTCGTACGCGCTGCATCTGGCGGAGGTGTGCCGCGACCGCGGCATCGGCCCCGACGATATTTCCATCCGGGTAGGCATCCACGGGGCTGAGCCGTGGACGAACGAGATGCGCGCCCAAGTGGAGGCCGGCCTCGGCGAGACGGCGCTCGACATTTACGGCCTCACCGAGATGGGCGGGCCCGGAGTTTCGGTGGAATGCCTCGCCCAAGGCGGCATG
>JAISTI010000025.1 GCA_031272685.1 Propionibacteriaceae bacterium
GGCTGTCCCCCCCAATAATCTGGCAGTATCAGCTTCTCGACATCGTCGAGGCCTGTCAGCGGCAAGTCGAAGAGCGTTTCGCGCACCTGATAGTGGGAATCCATGGCGATAGCCCCGGATTCGAAGCCGCCGGGAGCGTAGACGAACACGTCGGCGGCAAACTCGCGCGGCGCGCCGGCGGTAGCGGCGGTCACGGAGCGCACTTTGCCGCCTTCAGCGCTGAACCCCGTAACCCGCGAGCCGAGCACCACCCGCACCCCGGCTGCTTTGGCCAGCGCGGTGAGCGCCTCGTTCAGGCGCATGCCGGGCACCGAGGGCGGTGGAAGCGGAATCTCGAAGACCTCGGCGCCGAGGTCTTCTTGCAAATCGCGGTAGACCAAACGGTCTTTCAACCCCAGCACCGCCGGCAGGGCCACGGCTTCGCCGGGCTCCAGCAGCGGTTTGAGCGCCTGGGCGAACTGCTGGCGGTATTCCACCTTGTCGAAGGCGCGGGCGTAGGCAAGGGAGTTGGAATCCACTTCGCCGGGCCGAGCGGGGAAGTCCAGCCACAGCGGGCGGGCGGAAACCCGCACATCGCCGGGCAGTTCCGCGCGGCTGACGTTTCCGGCGATGAGGTCGGGGTTGAAGTCTTTGAGCTGGCGCAGCCCGACGACCACCCACTTGGCGCCGTCTTTGGGTTGCCCGGCCGCCATGGACGGCTGCAGTTTCAGGGTGGGGCGGAACGCGCCCACCGCCGTTGGCAGCAGCGCATTGGTTTCGCCGCCGACCAGCAGCTCCGGCCCGAGCAACTCCACCAGATAGTCCACCCCTGCGCGCACCTGCTCGGCGCCGATGGCGGCGTACGGATGCCCGACGGGCGCTTGGGCAAGTGCCGCGAATGGGTCGGTGACCGGCAGCGATTCGCCGTCGGGATAGCCGTAGACGTCCACAGTGCCTTGGCCGAGCTGCAGCCCGCCGAGGCCGAAAGTGATGAGGGTGACGGTATGCCCGTCTTTGGCGAGCTTGACCGCGCTGACGAGCCCGCCCAGGCCCGCGCCGATTACCACCGCTTTCACAGCACTACCTCCTCGCTCGCGGGCAGGTGATCCACATTCAGAGTGCCCGAAATGATCCAGTTGTCGAGCGCCGCCTGCCGAAGCTGCTCGCCGGACAGGATGGGCCACAACCCGATCCAGCGGTTCTTCAGGAACAGCCGCAGGGCGGCGGTGGCGTGGTCGGCGCTCCATTTGCCTTCGGAGCAGGCGATGCCGGTGGCCCGCAGCGAGCAGAATCCGCCTTGGCACGGCCCCATGCCGAGCCGGAGTTGGCGGCGCAGGTCGTCGAAGGACGCCTCTGGGTTGTCTTGCAGCAGCTTGGTGAACATCTTGCGGCTCATCAGCTCGCATTCGCAGATGATCTGGTCTTCCAGCCGGTCTTCCTCACGCTCGCGCAGCCGGTGGCTGACGTGGTAATTCTTGCCGTCTTCGGAGCCGGGCACCGGTTCGGTGGCCGTCAGGCACGGCCGGTCGTCGCCGAGCTTGTCCACCATCACGTCGGTGATGTTCTTGGCCATCAGCCGGTAGGTGGTGAGCTTGCCGCCGCCGATGGTGAGCATTCCGGCAACGCCGTCGCGGGTTTCGTGGTCGAGGATGGCCATGCCGCGGCTCATGTGCCGGGTGTCGGAGGCGGAGACCCGGTCGTCTTTGATCAGCGGCCGGGCGCCGGCCCAGGCGTGCACCGCGCGGGATTCGCGGAATCCAGGCACCATCAGCTCGCCGGCGTCGAGCATTTTCTGCACTTCGCTGCGGGGCAGCTCCAGGTTGTCTGGGTCGTCCACTTTCACGTCGGTGGTGCCGATGATGCAGACGGTGTGGACGGGCACGATGATGTCGCCGTCGGCGGGTTTGACCAGCCGGTTCACGACGCTGTTGACCAGCCGGTGGCTCATCGCCACCATCACCCCGCGCCCGGGGATGACGTTCACATCGTGGCAGCCGGCCAAGGCGGCCACTTGCCCGGCCCAGGGGCCGGAAGCGTTGATGATGAAGCCGGCGTCGATGACGACTTCTTCGCCGGTCTTGCGGTTGCGGCATTGCACGGCGCTGGCCCGGCCGCCGCTGACCTCGATGCCGGTCACCTGGTGGTAGGTGAGGATTTGCGCGCCGTAGGCTTCGGCGGAACGGCAGGCGCCCCAGACGAGCTGCCAGCCGTCGATGGTGCCGTCTTCCACTTCCATAACCCGGGTGGCCTTCGGGTTGCAGCGCGGCTCGCGCTTGAGCAGCTCGGCGGCGGTGATTTCCTGGAACGGCAGGTTGGCGATCTTCGCGCCTTCTATGAATTTGTCGGCGAACTCTTCGTCGTCGCCTTCGATTTGGAAGAAGAACCCGCCGGTCGCCTCGACGGCGTCGGCGTGGATTCGTTTCAGGATGGCGTTCTCTTCGGCGCATTCGGCGCCGGAATGCGGATCGGCCACCACATAGCGGCCGCCGGAATGCAGCAAACCGTGGAATCGGGCCGAGGTGCCGTGCCCGAGATCGCCGCGCTCGACGAGAATTGCCTTGTAGCCGCGCATTGCGCAGTCGCGCACGATGCCTGATCCGGTGGCCCCGCCGCCGATGACCACCACGTCAGCAGCCAGTCTCATTTCACTCCTTCCAAGGTGCACGGGGCCGCCGGTTTCCCGGCGACCCCGCTGCTTGATTGTGCAAGCGAGTAATCACTCCTTGACGTCGTCGTCGACCCAGTCGAGGGTCTTGGTGACGGCCTTCTTCCAGTTGCGGTACTGGCGGGCGCGCTCGGCCTCATCGGCCTGCGGCAGCCAGCGCTTCTGCTCGGCCCAGTTGTCGATGACGTCCTGCTCGCCATTCCAGTAGCCAACCGCGATGCCGGCCGCATAGGCGGCGCCCAGCGCGGTGGTCTCGGCGACGACCGGCGCGATCACGGGCACGCCGACCTGGTCGGCCTGGAACTGCATCAGCGTCTCGTTGGCGATCATGCCGCCGTCGACCTTCAGCTCGGCCAGCTTCACGCCGGAGTCGGCCTCCATGGCGTCCAGCACCTCGCGGGTCTGGAAGGCGGTGGCCTCCAGGACCGCGCGGGCCAGGTGGGCCTTCGTCACGTAGCGGGTCAGACCGACGATTGCGCCGCGGGCGGTCGGCTTCCAATACGGGGCGAACAAGCCGGAGAACGCCGGCACGAAGTACGCGCCGCCGTTGTCCTCGACCTCTTTGGCCAGATCCTCGATCTCCGGGGCGGAGGCGATGATCTTCAGGTTGTCGCGGAACCACTGCACCAGCGAGCCGGTGACGGCGATGGAGCCCTCAAGGGCGTAGACCGGGGCTTGGTCGCCGATCTTGTAGCACAGCGTGGTGAGCAGGCCGTTCTTCGACGGAACCGGATCTTTGCCCGTGTTCATCAGCATGAAGCAGCCGGTGCCGTAGGTGTTCTTGGCGGCGCCGATCTCGAAGCAGGCCTGGCCGAAGGTGGCCGCCTGCTGGTCGCCGAGGTCGCCGGAGACCGGGACGCCGGTGAGCAGGCCCTCGGGGCGGCCGTAGCCGTAAACCTCGGAGGATGCTTTGATCTGCGGGAGCATGGACAACGGGATGGTCATGTCGGCGGCGATCGCCGGATCCCACTGCAGGGTGTGCAGATCCATCAGCATGGTGCGCGAGGCGTTCGAGACGTCGGTGACGTGCACGCCGCCGTTGGGGCCGCCGGTGAGATTCCAGATGACCCAAGTGTCCATGTTGCCGAACAGCAGCTTGCCGGCTTCAGCGTC
>JAISTI010000059.1 GCA_031272685.1 Propionibacteriaceae bacterium
TGCTGGACACCGGCACCTTCCAGCCCTGCAACTCGGCATCCGGCTGCACCGGCACGAAGTTCGAAAACATGCTGAACACCGGCGGGAACCTCTACCAATCGGCGGCGGCCCTGTCGAAATGGTGGGGCTCCTGGACGGAATCCGCCTACCCGTACCCCTCGTTAGACGGCATCTATCCCGCTGAAGCGCTCTACCAGAGCGAGTTCCACATGCGGAATATGTACCTGCTGCCCTCCCCGTGGGTATCCGGCACTTCCAACAGCGGCCAGCTCACCTATTCGTACAGCCAGAACAACCTGGCGGCCATCAAGAACGCCGTCTACACCTATGGCTCGCTGTTCGTCGCCTACTATTCCGCGGCGGAGGATGCCTCCGATTTCTCGAATTTCTACAACGCCGACAACGCCGCCTACTACGACTACCGCCAGGGCGACCAAGACAAGGCCGACCACGCCGTCACCATCGTGGGCTATGACGACAGCTTCCCGGCCAGCCGCTTCAACACCAAGCCGCCCGCCAACGGCGCGTTCATCGTGAAAAACAGCTGGGGCACCGAGTTCGGCGACGGCGGTTACTTCTACGTCTCCTACTACGACACCTCGCTGCAGGAGAGCGCCCACTACGATCTCGGCGGCGGCACCGACGGGGCGGGCTCGAACGGATACGTCCACAATTATTTCCTCGACGATTTCGGCTGGCAGACCTCGTGGCAGCTTTCCTCCGCCACCGGCAAGATCGCCAACATCTTCACCATCCCGGCCACTTTCTCCCCGCAGGCCCTCGACGCGGTGCAGTTCGTCACCGCGCAGCCGAACACCAGCTACACCATCCAGGTGTACGCGGGCGTCGACGGCGTCACCCCCGATTCCGGCACGCTGCAGCCGATCGGCACGGGTGGCACCACCTCCGTCTCGGGCACGATCGACCTCGCGGGCTACCACATGGTGAAGATGCCGAACCCGGCCATCATGCGGGCCGGCACCAAATTCGCGGTGGTCATCACCGTCACCGCCGCCAGCGGCAACTACCAAATGCCCATGGAGGCCGGGAGCCCCGCCTATGGGGAGGACGTCGAAATCAACTCCGGCGAGAGCTTCTACACCGTGCCCGGCTCAAGCTGGGTGGATCTCGGCGCGTACATTGCCAACTATCCGAGCATGGTGGGCAGCTTCGGCAACATCAACATCAAAGCGTTTACGTCCACACCGGACCTGACCGGCATCTCCATCTCCGGCATGCAGACCAGCTACCTGACCGGCCAGCCGTTCAACTGGAATGCCGGAACGGTGCTGCTGACGTATGTAAACAACGGGCAGGAAACCTTCCCGTTCTCAGACCCGCTGGTCACCCAGCAGGGCTACTCCGCCACGGCCGGCACCAAGACCGTCACCATCCATATCGCGCAGATGCACTCCAGCTACACCGTGAAGGTGGCCAACGGCAAACTCACCCTGGATGTGAACGGCGGCCAGAAGCTGAAGAAAAGCTCGTATGCCTTCAAGTACGCCGGAAAGGTGAGCTTGCCCACGCCCAAGCGCACCAACTACAAGTTCCTGGGCTGGTACACCAAGAAGACCGGCGGCGTGAAAGTCACCAGCAGCACCAAGCTGACCGCGTCCCAAACCCTTTACGCTCACTGGCAAGGGGTTAAGCACACCATCAAGTTCAACGCGAACCATGGCAAGCATCTTTCCAAGGCGAAGATGACGGTCACCTACGGCGCGAAATACGGCAAGCTGGCCACCGTCAGCCGTTCCGGATACAAATTCTTGGGCTGGTACACCAAGAAGACCGGCGGCACGAAGGTCACCGCTTCCAAGACGGTGAAGCTGACGGCGAGCAAGACGCTGTACGCGCACTGGAAAAAGAAGTAGCCGGCGCGCCGCCGCCCCCTTGACTCCGGCGCTAGGCTTGTCGCAAACCATTTTCGGGGACGGGGAGCAATGACAATTTCACGCAGCCGCGGCGGCAAAACCACGCTGGCCGTTTCACTTTCCACCGCGCTGGTGCTGGGCATGGCGGCCCTGGGCGCCAGCAGCGCTTCCGGCGCCGGATCGCCCATATTCGCGGCCGCCGAATACCCCAGGGTAGACGGCTCCACCGCCACCATCCCGCTCGGCACCGCCTTGGCAAGGGATTTCACCGGCCAGGCGGACCCGGCGGTCAGCTTCAACCAAACCCACCAGGCGTACCTGAACCTGGTGGATGGCAACGCCGACCTGATCCTGGTGACGCAGCCTTCCGCCGACGAGCTGCAGTATGCCGCCGACCACGGAATGGAGTTGGAGGTGGTGCCGGTCGTCAACGAGGGCTTCGTGTTCATGACGAACACCTCCAACCCGGTCAACTCGCTCACCCTGGATCAGATCAGGCAGATTTACGCCTACAACTGCACTATCACGAACTGGAGCCAGGTGGGCGGGCCGGACATGGAGATCAAGGCCTTCCAGCGCAACTCGAATTCCGGCTCGCAGACCGGCATGGTGGAGCTGGTGATGGGTGGCATCCCGCTGCGCTGGACGGTGGAAGGCCAATCCGGCCCCATCGCCATCGACTCCGAGGGCGCCTGTGAATCCCCCACCCAGACCGTCGGCTCCATGGTGGGCCTGGTGACGGGCATCGCCTCCTATGACAACTCCGGCGGGGCGCTGGGGTACTCCTACTACTACTACGTGACCGAGATGTACGGCGACGCCGCCAACCGCGAAAACCTGGCGCACATCAAACTGCTCGGCGTCAACGGCGTGGCGCCGTCCGACGAGACCATCGGTGACGGCAGCTATCCGCTCACCACCGCCTACTACGCGGTAATCGACAAGTCTTCGGCGGCCGATTCGCCGCAGCGCAAACTGCTGGAGGCCATCCTGTCGCCGCGCGGGCAGCGGGTGGCCAAGGACGCCGGCTATGTGCCGGTGGGCAACGCCGCCGCCGCGAACACCCCGGCCAAACCCGACCCCGACCGGCTGAACGCCGAAAACCAGACCTTCCCGGTGAACACCGTGAGCCTGTCGGCGGCGCCGAAGCCGGGCACTTGCTGGGATATTTACGCCGACGGCACCCAGCTGCCGGCCGGATCGCCGGCGCCCACCCCGCCCCCGCCCGCCAACCCGGACGACCCGGTGGTGGAGCCGCCGGCGTACCTGTACACCGTCTGCGACCCGACAAGCGTCGGAGACCGCCTCGCCGTCTCCGGGCTGGCCGACCCGGCCGTCGCGCAGGCCATCGCCGACGACTACAACGCCAAGCTGATCGCCGCCGGCGACGACTACAACGTCGCCGCGGGCGTGCTCGACGCGGCGGTTTTCGGCGGCATTCTGGCCATCTCCTCGTATGAATACTTCCCTCCCATGGGAATCAGCTACCCCGTCACCGGGAATTACCGGTTGGACACCGGCGAAGAGCTGCAATTCGCCGACCTGTTCGTGGCCGGGGCGGACATCGAGGGGATGCTCGCCACCGAATACCTGGCCTTGCAAACCCAAAGCCCCGACCAAACCGAGCTGGGCTGGAACGCCATCCAGCGATTCCGCGCCGACCCGAACCCGTCCTTCGCGCTCACGCAGACCGGGGTGAAGGTGTACGACGTGACGCTGCCGTACGCGAAATACTGGTTCAATTTCGCCATCTTCAAGCGCTTTTATGACGCCGATGTCTTCACCACCGCCCCGGCGGAATGCCGGACGGCCGGCTCTGCCACCCCGGTGCCCTGCGAGCCCGCCCCGGCGAAGCTCGCCGAGCCGTCATTCACCCAGACCGGGCCGGACGGGTTCGCCGGCGCCGCCCCGTCCGGGTCCACTCTCACGCTGGTGCTGCCGGACGGCTCCGAGCCTTCTTACCTGACCATCCCGGTGGCGGCGGGCGGCACCTGGTCGGCCGAAGTTCCAGCAGGTGCCAAGTCCGGTGCCGCTTGGGCGTTTGCCACCGACGCATCCGGCGCGCAGTCGGACGCTGTGGAGGTCACCCTGACGGCTCCGACGCCCACGCCCACCCCGACACCGACACCCACCCCGACACCGACACCCACCCCAACTCCGACGCCCACCCCAACGCCGTCCGAGAGTTCGGATTCGTCCCCGACGGAAAGCACCCCGGCCCAGACGGCTCCCCCAGAGGTGCAGCCGTCGTCCACCATCCCCGCCGCGTGCTGCCAGATTCCGCCCAATTGCTGCGATGCAAAGGCCAAGAAGGCCAAGCTGACGTTCAAGGTGAACGGCGGCAAGGCCCTGACGAAGGCCAAGCGCACCAAGACCGTCACCGTGGGGAAGAAGTATGGCGCGCTGCCCACCCCGAAGCGCACGCACTACACCTTCCTCGGCTGGTACACCAAAAAGTCCGGCGGGGTGAAGGTGACTTCCGCCACCAAAGCGAAGGCGAATGCCGTGCTGTACGCGCATTGGAAGAAGCAGAAGGCGTACGCGAAGGTGACCACCCACACCCTGGCGGTGAACAGCCATCCGAGCAGCCTGATCCCCAAGCGGGTTGGCTTCCTGAACTACGGCCAGCAGGTGCGCATCCTGAAGAAGATCGACCGCCCAGGCAAGGTAAACGACTTCTACCAGGTGAAATTCCACGGCGCCAAGCGCTACATCTCCGCCCGCTACGTGAAGGTCATCTGGAAGTAGCGGCCGTGGTTGAATAGGGCCATGGCACTGGCGGCGCCGCCGGAATTGGATCGGCGGCATTGGAAGCGCGACATCGTGCTGTTTGTCGTCGCCCAATCCTTTTCGCTGCTCGGCTCGTCGGTGGTGGGATACGCGGTCATCTGGTATCTGGTGGGAACGGAATCAGCCACCGTGTACGCCATCGGCATGGTAGCCGGGATGCTGCCGCAAGGGCTGATCTCAGTCTTTGGAGGGGTGTGGGCCGACCGGCACAACCGCAAATGGCTCATCATCGGCGCCGACGCGGCGGTGGCGCTGGCCACGCTGGGGCTGGCGGCGATGATGTTCGCCGGCGCCGCCCCGCTGGTGGCCATCATGGTCGTCCTGGCGTTGCGTTCCCTCGGGGCGGGCGTGCAAACCCCGGCAG
>JAISTI010000089.1 GCA_031272685.1 Propionibacteriaceae bacterium
GGCACGCTTGCCCAGGCGTGGTCGCGAGCCGACTGGCTGCACAACACCCTCCCGGTGTGGCGCAAACTCGTCTCCCCCATCTTGAATTCGCTGGCGCATACCATGGCGAAGTTGACACCGCTGCCTGAAGAGGTTGAGGCGCAACTCGCCCCGATGATGCGGGCTTCCGGCGCGGCGGTGTTCGCCACCCAGGTAGGCGCCGCGCTCGGCCGGATCGCGGCGCGCTCGCTGAGCGCTGGAGAAGTCGGCCTGCCGCTGACACCCGAACCGGTGGTGGCGCTGATTCCGGCGAATATCGAAGAGTTCTCCGCCGGCCTGGATCTGCCATTTGGCGACATCATCCTGTACCTTGCGCTGCGTGAGGCTGCCCGGGCGCGGCTGTTCAAGGCCGCCCCGTGGCTGGGGCCGCAGCTCATCGCCTTGGTGGAGCATTACGCGCGCGAGATTTCCATCGACCCGACCGCGCTGCGCAACGCCGTCGAAGACCAACTCGGCGGGTTCACCCAGAGTTCCCAGTTCATGCAAGTGGGCCAAGTGATCGCGGATTCGCTGTTCAATCCAGAGCGCACCCCGGAACAGGATGAAGTGCTGGGCCGGTTGGAGACGCTGGTCGCCCTCATCGAGGGCTGGGTGGACGCGGTCGTGGGGCAAGTGGTGAAAGACCGCATGCCCACGGCGCCCGCATTGGCCGAATTGGTCGCCCGCCGGCGGGCGGAGGCCGGGCTGGGCGAGCCGCTGCGCTCATTGCTGGGTTTGGAGCTTACGCCCCGGCGGGTCCGCGAGGCCCGGCGGCTGTGGAGCGCCACCCGCAATTACCGGGGCGCCGCCGGGCGGGACGGCAGTTGGGGGCATCCGGACGCGCTGCCGTCGGACGCCGATTTGTCCGACCCGCTACGCTTCGCGGAGCACGGAGCCGCCGTGGCGGAGCCGGACGATTTCGACGCCGAGCTTGCCAAACTCCTCGGCGAAACCGGAACAGATCCGAGCGCCCCTGAAGCTGATTTGTAGCCATTTCACACATTTATTCCCAATCTGGCTAGATTTGCACACATTCTCACGCTCAAATCCAAGTTTCCCAACTTTCTTACGGTTCCGTAAGTTTTACGCCTTGGAAAAGCCCTTGTGACACGCGGCGAGCGATTTTCAGGTTGACATTTCGGCACCAAATCCGGTTCCATGGATGTTCGGAAGCCCCCATAAGCTACGTTTCCGTTACTTAGGGGAGCTGCAGGTTAGACACCGTGGGAACGCTGGGAGAGATGATGAGTGCGCTACGAAGATTGGCCGCGAGGGCCGGCGGGTTGGCACACGCCGCCACCGCCGGGAGGATTGCTGGAAAACACGACAAGCCGGGCAAGCTGCCGACCTTCACCTCCTTGATTTTGCCAATCGCGCTCGCTTTATCGATCCTTAGCCCCACCGCGCCGGCGCTGTCCCAAACCGCCCCGCTGCCATCCAGCTTCGACGCCCGCGCCGCCTACCCCGGCTCCATCGGCAAGCCCCGCTACCAGGGTTTCTACGGCACCTGTTGGGCTTTCGCCGCCACCTCGGCCGCCGCCGCTTCGCTGACCGTCGGCAACACCGTCGGCCAAGCGCCCGTCCTGTCCCCCAAACACCTCGCTTACGCCGTCTACGGGGTAGGGGCGCTGGAGGCGGACAAGCTCACCGCGAAGACGCAGCCGCTGAACGTCGGCGGGCTCACCTACTCTGCCACCGGCGCTTGGGCCGCCTACCGCGGACCCCGCCTGGAAACCCAAATGGCGTACCCGGACTCATCCACCGCGGACGCCGAGAAAGTCGACCCGGACTACGTGACCGACGCTAGCCTCTTGGATGCGGCCGACTACCACCTGGAAGAAGCGCACATCCACCATCTGCGCGGCGGGGACGCGGATCACTTCGAGATTGAAGATGTGAAACGCGACATCATGTCCTTCGGCGCCGGAGCCCTCGAAATCCACCAGAACAACAAGCCCTACTATTACGGTGGCGAAACGGCGCTTGCCGCCGACCACGCCGTCACCGTCATCGGCTGGGACGATAACGTGCCCGCGTCCAAGTTCGCGCCCGAGACGCCCGCAGGGCCGGGCGCCTGGCTGGTGCAGGATTCTTGGGGCGCCGACTGGAAACTGGACGGCTACGCCTGGATTTCCTACTACGACCCGTCGCTGTACGACATCAAATTCTTCCGCCTCGGCCCGAACACCGACTACAGCATCAACCAACATTACGCCGTGAACGCCGACAACACCCTGCCGGTGGAATACCTGGACAAGCAGACAGCCGTCGCGAACGTGTTCACCGCCCCGAACGACATGTACGTGGGCGCGGTGATGGTTTCCAACGCGAACCGCACGGCTGACATCTCGGTCAGCCTGCGGCTGGACGTCGGCGACTCCCCCGAATCCGGGCGCGACTCGGGAGCGCGGGCGAGCGTCGCCGGCATGGCACGCGGGGTGCAAAAGCTCGAACTGTCCGAACCGGTGCTGGTGACGAAAGGGCAGCGCTACTCCCTCGTCGCCACCTACACCAGCGCCGACGGCGAGCGGCTGTCCGGGGCGGCGCTCATCGAGCGGTTGAAGGTTTACAGCGGGGACAAGCGCCGCAGCGTCAAAGACGGCATCGCCGCCGGGCAGAGCTTCCAGAAATCTGCCACCCGCGGCTGGGTGGACAACTACGACCTGGCCCAGAACAGCGCCGTCCACGGGAATATCGGCACGGGGAACGTGGTGCTGAACGCGCTGGCCAATCCGGTGGTGACGGAACTGACCCCCGACGGCACCCAGCCGGACACGGTGGTGCAGGGCGCTGATGTGGATTTGCGCGTGGGCACGGTCGTCGCCACGATTTCCGACGGCTCGCACCAGCGCATCGCCATGTCGGATCCGCTGGTGCAGGTGGGCAGCCTGGATACCGGCACCCCCGGCCAGAAGCAGGTGGAGGTGTCTTGGTCGGGATACCAAACCCACTTGGACGTGCAAGTGCTGACTACCCCGAAGCTGTCGCTGTCTGCGGCGCCGCGCGCCGCCGAGCGGCTCACGGTATCGGCGGCGAACCTGCCGCCAGGTGTCAAGGGCTTGGAATACCGCTGGAAAATCGGCTCCAAGACTGTCAAGGTGGGCAAGAGTTACACCCCCAAGGCCGCCGACGCGGGCAAGAAACTGAGTGTCCTGGCGGTGGCCGGCGGCAAGACCGTCGCCAAGACCAAGGCCGCCGCAATCCGCAAAGGCGTGTTGCAGGGCCAGGTGGAGCTGCGCGGCTCCAAGGCCGCAACGACGTGGCAAGCGGTCGCGGCGGGCTGGCCCAAAGGCACCAAGTTCACCTACCGCTGGTACACGGGCAACGGGGCCGTCTACGTGAAGTCCTCGCAAAAGGCAGTAACCGGCAAGACGTGGAAGCCGCCGAAATCGCTGCGGGGAAAGCGGGTGTACGTGAAAGTGACGGCTTCCAAGAAGGGGTACAAGAAGGCCACCGTGCTGACGAAGGCGCGCCCGGTTGGCTGACGCGGGCTTGGTCTGGCAGATGCTCCCGGGTTCCCCCTTCCCGGGAGCGCCAGACCATGGTTTCATGTTCGCAAATCAATCAGGAATCCTTTCGCGCGATGGATTTTCCATCATTTTCACGCTCAGAGGCACGCAGGTCGGCCAGAGTTACGTTTCCGTAATTTGTGCAGCAAAACATAAGCCCTTGTGACACGCGAAAGCCGTCGAAGCGTTGACAGGAGGGCGGCGGGTGCGCTTTCATTGAGGCATGGGAGAAAGGCTAAGTTACGCGAACGTATTCTTCGCGCCCTGGCTTTTCACGCAGACCGTGCCGCGGATTCCCCGTCCGGCTGGGAGCGTT
>JAISTI010000117.1 GCA_031272685.1 Propionibacteriaceae bacterium
GACGCCAAAGAGCGGCAAATCGCCTACGAATTCATCGAGCGGCTGAACATCCGCACCCCGTCGGCGAACCAGCGGGTCGAAAACCTCTCCGGCGGCAACCAGCAGAAGGTGGTGCTGGCGCGCTGGCTGGCCGGCGATTCCCAGGTGCTGATCCTCGACGAGCCGACCCGCGGCGTCGACGTCGGCGCGAAAGCCGAAATCTACAAAATCATCGACCAGTTGGCCGCCTCCGGGGTGGCGGTGCTGGTCATCTCCTCCGAGCTGCCCGAGGTCTTGGGCCTGGCAGACCGGATCGTCGTGATGCAGAACGGCCACATCACCGGCGAACTCACCCGCGAAGAAGCGACCGAGGAGAAAATCCTCGCCCTGGCCATGGCCGACGAACTGGAAAGTGTAGGAGTGTAGCGAATGTCCCAAACCGTTGTTGAAGCCCCGGCCGCCGCCGAAGCGGCCCAGCAGAACCCCATCAAGGCCTTCTTGCTGAAAATCGGCTTGGTGAACGTGTCCCTGGTGGCGGCGATCTTGGTGCTCGGCACCTTCATCACCATCTTCAAACCGGTATTCCTCACCGGGCAGAACCTGGTCACCATCGGCAACTACGTGACGGTGATGGGCCTGCTCGCCCTGGTGCAGACGGTGGTCATCATCATGGGCGGCATCGACATCTCCGTCGGCTCCACCGCCGGCCTGTGCTCGGTGCTCGTCGGCATGCTGTACGGCTCGGCCGAAACCGGCACCCACAACCCCTGGCTGGCCATGGCGGTCGCGCTGGTGGTGGGCGGCGTGTGCGGGCTGTTCAACGGCATCGTCGTCATCTTCGGGCGCATCACCCCGCTGATCGCCACCCTGGCCACGCTTTCCAGCTACAAGGGCATCGCCCAGCTCATCTCCAACGGCCGCGCCCAGGGCAACACCCAGGTCGACCCGGTCTTCATCGCCATCGCCAGGGGCAGCTTCCTGGGCATCTCCACCCTGATCTGGATCCTGCTGTTCGTGGCGGCCCTCATCCACGTCATGCTGCGCTACCTGCGCATCGGCCGCGACATCTACGCGGTCGGCGGCAACGACATGGCGGCCCGCCTTTCCGGCATCAACGTCAACAACCGCATCATGTTCGTGTTCGTGCTCGCCGGCGTGGTCGCCGCCATCGCCGGCATCGTCATCACCGCCCGCACCGGCTCCGGCCAGCCGGTCTCCGGCTCGGAGGGCATGGAAATGCTGGCTGTCACCGGCGCGGCCCTCGGCGGCGCGGCGCTGCGCGGCGGCAAAGGCTCGGTCATCTCGACAATCCTGGCGGTCATCCTGCTGGGTGTGCTCATCAACGGCATGACGCTGGTCAACATCAACCCGTTCTGGCAGAACATCGCCCAGGGCGCGCTGCTGATCGCCGCCTGCGTCATCCAGATGGCGTCCTCCGGCGAGCGCCGGGTCGGCCTGCCGAAGTAAAAGCCGATGGGCATCGAGCTTGCGGAACGCCCGGAGTCCTTTGCCGGCAAGCCGGTCGCGGCCTGGAGCCAGCCGGTCACCATCGACACGTACGCCGTCGGCCCGCCGGACGAATACCCGGAGTTTCTGTTCTCCCGGGTCTTCCAAGGCTCGTCGGGCACGGTCTTCCCGCTGCCGTTCTTCGAGCACATCGAGCATGAAAAGGCCCCCCGCGAGTGGGAGGCGCTGCACCTGGAGAACGAATATGTGCGGCTGATGATTCTGCCGCAGCTCGGCGGGCGCATCCACATCGGCTACGACCGCACCAACGGCTACGACTTCTTCTACCGCAACAACGTGATCAAGCCGGCGCTGGTGGGGCTGACCGGGCCGTGGATTTCCGGCGGGGTGGAGTTCAACTGGCCGCAGCACCACCGCCCGGCCACCTTCCTGCCCACCGACTGGCACATCGAAGCCGAGCCGGACGGGGCCTACACCGTCTGGTGCTCCGACCACGACCCGCTGGCCCGCATGAAGGCCATGCACGGGGTCCGGCTGCGGCCCGGCAGCGCCCTGATCGAGCTGCGGGTACGGGCTTTCAACCGCACCGAGGACGTCCAGACGTTTCTTTGGTGGTCGAACGTCGCCGCGCGGGTCGGGGACGACTACCAGTCGTTCTTCCCGCCCGACGTGACGATGGTCGCCGACCACGCCAAGCGCGCCTGCGCCACCTTCCCGCGGGTTTCCGGGCACTACTACGGGGTTGACTACCCGGCGAGGGTGGACGAAGCGCATCCGGACGCCGACCGGCTCGACTGGTACAAAAACATCCCCGTCCCCACCTCGTACATGATCGTGGGCACCCGGCAGGATTTCTTCGGCGGCTACGACCACGGCCGGCAGGCGGGGTTCGTCTACTGGGCCGACCACCGCGTCGCGCCCGGCAAGAAGCAGTGGACGTGGGGCAACGCCCCGTTCGGCTGGGCCTGGGACCGCCAGCTCACCGACTCCGACGGGCCGTACGTAGAGCTGATGGCCGGCGCTTTCACCGACAACCAGCCCGACTTCTCTTATCTCGCTCCCGGCGAGACGAAGGTCTTCTCGCAGTTCTGGTACCCGATCCAGCAAATCGGCCCGGTGCAGGCCGCCACCAGGCTGGCGGCGGCGGCGCTATCGGTGAAGGACGGCTCGGCGAAGATCGGCGTCTGCGTCACCGAGCCGGTCGTCGGCGCGCAAATCGCCCTGTCCGGCGGCTCGCAGTTCTTCGCCCAGACGGCCGACCTCGCGCCCGGAACGCCTTTCACCGCGCAAGTGGCGCTTGCGCCGGATGAAGACGGCGAATTGCAGCTGGCGCTCACCCGCGCCGGGGAAACCCTGCTCACGCTGCGCTGGACCCCGCCCGATCCGGCGGCGAAACTGCCCGGCGAGGACGAGCTGCCCACGCTGGCAACCCCGATACCGCAGCCTGCAGAGATCGCCACGGTGGACGAGTTGTACCGCTCGGCCCGGCACCTGGAGCAATACCGGCACGCGACCCGCTCTCCGGAGCCCTACCTGCTGGCGGCGCTGGAGCGCGACCCCCAGCACGCCCCCACCCTCACCATGCTTTCCGCCCGACGCTACCGGCAGGGCCGCTTCACAGAGGCGGCCCTGCTGTCGGAGCGCGCCATCGCCTCCCTCACCGCCCGCAATCCGAATCCATACAGCGGCGAGGCGCACTACCGCCTGGGGCTGGCGCTGCGCCGTATCGGCTGGGCGCAGGGCGAGACCCCCGTACCGGAAGCGGGCGAAGCCTTGGTGAAAGCCGCCTGGGACGCCGCCTGGCGTGCGCCCGCGCTGCTGGCGCAGGCCGCCGACGAGCTGGCGGCCGGGTTGCCCGCGGCGGCGCAAGAGCACCTACAAGCCGCGCTGGCCGTCCAAGCGGACAACACCCGGCTGTGGAATCTGCTGGTGCTGGCGCTGCGCCGGCTTGGAAAGCCCGAAGAGGCGGGGCGGATTCTCGCCGAGACCCGCGCCCTCGACCCGCTGGACTGGTGGGCCGCCGACCTGGCCGGGGAGCCGGTGCGGGCCGAGCCGCAAACCGTCCTCGACGTCGCCTGCGAATACCGGGCGGCCGGGGAATGGGAGGCCGCCGCCCGGCTGGCCGAGCTGGCCGCCGAAAAGGCGCCGCAGGCCGACCCCGGTTTGGTGGGAGCGGTTCCGCTGGCGCACTACTATCTGGCCCACGCCCGGCACATGCTCGGCGACGAAGCGGGACGGGACGCGGCGCTACAAGCGGGCGCGCAAGCCGCGCGCGGCACCTGCCAGCTCAGCCGCCTCGACGACTACCAATTGCTGCTCTGGGTGGTGGAGTTCTCCCCCGCCGACGCCAACGCCCAAGCGCTGCTCGGCAACTGGCTCTACCATGTGCGCCGCCCGGAAGAAGCCCAAGAGCGCTGGCGGACGGCCGCCGCCATCGACCCGCGAGACGCCGTGTCGCTGCGCAACCTCGGGGTGGCCGCCTGGAATATCGGCCACCAGCCCGCGCAAGCGGCCGAGTATTACCGCCGGGCGGTGGCGCTGCGCCCCGACGACGCGAAACTCGCCTACGAGCAAGACCAACTCCGCGCCCGGATGGCTCAGCCGGTCGCCCTGCGCCTGAACGTCCTGCGCGCCCGGCCCGACCTCGTGGCGCAGCGCGACGACCTGACCGCCGTCACCGCCGACCTGGCAACCCTTTCCGCGGAGCCCGGATTTGCCGTCGAGCTGCTGTCCGGGCGCGAGTTCGGGCCGTGGGAAGGCGGCGAAGGCCTGGTGCTGTCCGCCTGGGAGCGCGCCCACCAATTGCTGGCCTGGCAAGCGCTTTCGGCTGGGGAC
>JAISTI010000184.1 GCA_031272685.1 Propionibacteriaceae bacterium
ATTGTTGGCTGCAAAGCAGCCAACAATCATCCCGAGCGAAGCGAAAGACCCCGCGCAAGCGGGGTCTTTCGCATAGTCAGGGGATCTGCCGGGTTCGCTAGGATGTGAACGATGAAAATCCAGCGGCATCCATTGCGGCCGATGACTGGGCGCAACCCCGACCAAGTGGGCCGGGCGGCGACGCCTTTGGAATTGCTCTACGACTTGACGCTGGTGGTGGCGTTCGGGGTGGCGGCGGACCAGTTGGCCGAGGCGCTGGCGGAGGGACATGTGCTCTCCGGGGTGGTGGGGTTCGCCTTGGCGATGTACGCGGTGGTGTGGTGTTGGATCAACTTCACCTGGTTCTCGTCCGCCTACGACACCGACGACGTGTTCATGCGCCTGGCGGTCACCGTGCAGATGGTGGGGGTCGTCATCCTGACTCTCGGGCTGCCGGCGATGTTCGGCGGCCTACACGACGGCTGGCGGCTGGAGGAAGACCTCGTCCTGCTCGGCTACGTGGTGATGCGCCTGGCGCTGCTCGCCCTTTGGGGGCGGGCGTGGAAGCACGACGTCAAGCGCCGCCGCACCATAATGACGTACATCATCGGGGTGGGCGTGGCGCAGTTGATGTGGGGGGCCATCATCTTGATCGAGCTGCCGATCCATGTGTGGCTGACGGCGGTGGTGTTCGTCTACGTTTTCGAGATGCTGGTGCCATATGTGGCCGAGACGAAAGCCGGGCGCACCCCCTGGCATCCGCACCACATCGCGGAGCGCTATGGCCTGCTGGCGCTGATCGCGCTGGGCGAAGGCGTGGTTGGCACGGTCGCCGCCTTGCAGGCGCTCATCGAGCGCTCCGGGTTCGGCTTCGAGGCCTGGCTGGTGGCCTTCTGCGGCATCGCCATCACCGTCGGCTTGTGGTGGCTGTACTTTTCGATGCCGTCGGCGCAGCTCGTCGCCCACCACACCGAGCGGGTCTTCATCTGGGCCTACGGGCACGTCCCGGTGTACGCGGCTATCGCCGCCACCGGCGCCGGGCTGCACTTGGTGGCCTTGGGAATCGACGGCGAGTCGGTGCTCGGGCCGGGGCAGACCGTGAGCGTGATCGCCACCGCGGTGGGTGTCTACATTGTCTGCGCGTTCGCCCTCTTCCATTACATCGAAGGCCAAATCCCCACCCCCACGGTGATCGCGGTGGCCGCCGCCATCGCCGTGCTGGCCGGCACCGTCGCCGCCACCTTCTTTGGCCTGCCGCGCTGGGTGGCGCTGATTCTCGTCACCGCCACCACCTGGATTCCGGTATGGCGTTGGGAATTCGGCTGGTGGGTGCGCAAACACTTGCCGCTCAGTTGATAGTTGGGAATCTTCGCCGGGCTTGGCCGTATGCTTTGGGCTGAAAGGGAGACCATGAGGGCAATCGACTTGCACGTCCATTCCAACGTGTCCGATGGGACGGACACGCCCGGCGCCCTCGCCGCGCTGGCCGCCGCGAAAGGCCTGCGGGCCTTCGCGCTCACCGACCACGACAGCTTCGACGGCCTGGACGAGGCCCGAAAGGTGGCCGAGCTGGCCGGGGTGGGATTCCTGCCCGGCGTGGAGATGACCACCGACTTCCGGGAAGTCGGGGTGCACCTGCTTGGCTACAACTGCCATCCCGACGACGAGGCGCTGCTGCACGCCTTCGAGTACAACATCCGGCAAAAGAACGGGCGGATGCCCAAACTGCTGGCGAAACTCGCCGCGCTCGGAATGGAGCTTTCCGAAGCGGAAGTGCGGGCCTTCGCGCCCGCGCACGCCGCCATCCAGCGCCCGCACGTCGCCGACGCGATGGTGGCGAAAGGCTACGTCGCCCGCCGTGACGAGGCATTCGAGAAGTACATCGGCGAGGGCCGCCCGGCCTATGTCGGCCACGCCGCCACCGCGCTGGCCACCGCCATCGGATTGGTTTTCGAAGCCGGGGGAGTGCCGGTGTTGGCGCACCCGTGGGCCCGCCAGTCCCGCGACGTGCTCACCGCCGAAGTGATCGCCAGCCTGGTGCCGTTCGGGCTGGCCGGGCTGGAAATCGACCATCCCGACCACGACGGCCCGACCCGCGCCGAGCTGCGCGCGCTGGCCGGCGAGCTGGGGCTGTTCGCCACCGGCGGCTCCGATTACCACGGCGCCGGCAAGGTCGGACACGGCCTCGGCACCGAGAGCACGGCGTTCGAGGTGTATTCGGGTACACTCTTGGGGGTTTGACCTAGGAGTAACGATGGAAAACTACGACGCCGGCGACGCGCTGGCGCAATCCGCCTCGTCGGCGTCGCTGCGGCGCAGCGAACAGCGCTCGCGGGAGATCGAGGCGCAGATTGCCAAAGACCCCTCTCATTTCCTGATGCTCACCGGCGACCGGCCCACCGGCAACCTGCATATCGGCCACTACTTCGGCTCGCTGGCCAACCGGGTGCGGCTGCAAGACGCCGGGGTGGAAACCTGGGTCGTCATCGCCGACTACCAGGTGATTACCGACCGCGACGACGCCGGCCCCATCCGCGACCGGGTGCTGTCGCTGGTCGCC
>JAISTI010000194.1 GCA_031272685.1 Propionibacteriaceae bacterium
GGGCGGCGCAAAGGGCGAGCTGGACATCAACCGGCTGCTGAACAAGCGGGCGAGCATCACCGCCACCAGCCTGCGCGGCCGTCCCCCCGCCCAAAAGGCCGCCATCGCGCTGCGGGTGGCGACCGCCGTCTGGCCGCTGTATCAGTGCGGCGCGCTCCAGTACGCCCCTACCAAGGCTTTCCCGCTGGCGCAAGCCGCCGACGCCCACCGGCTGCTGGAATCAGGTACCAATGTGGGCAAAATCGTCCTCACCACGGAATCTGGGGGATAAGACATGGAAGTCAGCTTCACCGAATCCAAACAGTCCACCGTCGGAATCGAGTGGGAGTTGAACCTGGTCGACCTCGACACCTATGAACTCGCCCCGGTGGCGGCCGAGTTGCTGGAGCTGGTCGGCGGCGGCGCGGGCCTGCCCGTCCGCAAAGAGTATTTGCAGTGCATGGTGGAAATCGTTTCCGGCGCGCACGAGACCATCGCCGGGGCCATCGCCGACATCGCCGCCCAGCTTGCGCGCCTGCAAGAGGCAGCGGCCACGCTGAACGTGGGGCTGATGGGCTCGGGCAGCCACCCCTTCAGCCATCCAGCCAAGCAAGTCCCCTTCTCGAACCCCCGTTACGATGCAGTGACCGAGAAGAACAAGTGGTGGGGCAAGCAGATGACGATTTGCGGCACCCATGTGCATGTGGGCGTCGCCAACAAAGACCACGTGCTACCGACCACCTGGACTTTCGCCCGCTTCTATCCATACCTGCTCGCGCTGTCGGCTTCGTCGCCGTATTGGGACGGGGAGGATTCCGGCTACGCCTCGCAGCGCACCATGATGTTCCAGCAGCTGCCGACAAACGGGCTGCCGTACCGCTTCCACCACTGGAGCCAGTTCGAGGAATACATCGACGACCTGGTGGAGTGCGGGATGATCGCCGAAGTGAACGAACTACGCTGGGACGTGCGGCCGTCGCCGCGCTTCGGAACCGTGGAAAACCGCATCCCGGATTCCGTGCCCACCTTGAAAGAGCTGGCCTTTCTGGGCGCGCTCACGCAGTCGCTGGGCGAGCATTTCGCCCAGGCGCTTTCGGAAGGCGACACCCCGGACTACCTGCCGCCGTGGCTGGTGCGCGAGAACAAGTGGCGGGCGGCCCGCTACGGCTTGGACGCCACCATCATCACCCCGCAGGAGGGCAGCCGCTTACTCACCCTGCGCTACGGCATGGGCAACCTGATCACCTTCCTGATGCCTTTCGCCCAGCAGCTCGGCTGCGCCGACGAGTTGGCTTTCGGCCGCGAGCTGCTCAACAACGGCGCCAGCTATGAGCGGCAGCGCCGCATCGCCGGCGGCACCGGCCCGGAGGCTTTGCACAAAGTGGCGAAGGCGCTGGTGGAAGAGACGGCGACGAACACCCCGAACTGGTAACCGGCCGGAGGAATACACTTGGCCGGGTGCGCGTTAGGAAGGATATGAAACCGTTTCTGCTGCTGACCACCCGGGAGCATGACGAGGCCGCCGCCGCCGAATACGCCTCCACGATGCGTTTCGCCGGGCTGGACGAGCGCTCGCTGCGGCAGTTCCGCCTGGAGTTGGAACCCTTGCCCAAGCTGGATTTGTCGCAGTGGTCGGGCATCATCCTGGGCGGCAGCGGTTTCTGCGCCTCCGAGCCGGAGAAATCGCCGGTGCAGCAGCGGGTGGAGGCCGATCTGTTCGGCTTGCTCGATGAGGTTTTCGAACGCGACTTCCCGTTCCTGGGCTTGTGCTACGGGGTGGGGTTGCTCACCATGTATCTGGGCGGAACGGTCTCGCACCGCTTCAACGAAGACGTCGGCGCCATCCCGATTGCGCTGACTGCGGAGGGCAAGGTCGATCCGCTGCTGGCGGGCGTGCCGGACGTCTTCCACGCTTTCGTCGGCCACAAAGAAGGTGCCGACGCGCTGCCTCCCGGCGCCACGCTGCTGGGAAGCGGCGAGCTGGCGCCGGTGCAGCTATTCCGCGCCCAGCGCCACATCTACGCCTGCCAGTTCCACCCGGAGCTGGACGCCGCGGACCTCGTCGCCCGCATGCGCATCTACAAAGACGCCGGCTATTTCGACCCCGACGAGCTGGAGCCGCTGGCCCAGGCCGCCTTCGCCTCTCCCGTGGACGGCTCGCAGCACAAGCTGCTCACCAACTTCGCGCGCATCGGCGCTGCGGCTGTTTGAGCTGCAATCCCAGCGAAATGCCGTTGCGGCCCCTGAGCTGCAGTCTTCCAACCCTATTCGTCGCAGAAGCCTACATTTGGAAGGAGTTTTTCGGCTGCCGCGATGAAGGATTGGGCGACGGTCACAGCGTCTGAAGCCGCTTTGGAAATCCTGGACAACTCACCGGCCACCAGCAGTTGCTCAACGGTCGCTTCGCCGGGCGTCCAGCGGCTCATTGGGGCTCCTTGGGGGTTGCGGTGACGTCAAGTATAGGCTGGGTCTTCAGTTCTTTGGCTAACGTGTCGGAGGCGTCGAGCCACTGCTGGTTGGTGCGAAGAGTTGGGTTTACCGGCAGCCCCAGACGTGACTGGGCACGGTCTGCTGCTGCGTAAATGTCGTCACGCGACACGGTGTCACCTATTACAAGGACGTCTATGTCATTTGGCGGGCGGCCTGGTTCTCCCGCGTAACGGGCTGCCCATGAGCCGAATATGAACACCTGTTGCGCGCCTGGGATGTCTGCGAATTCCTCTGACACGACCTGCTTTGGCCCGAACATGGTTTCTAACAATCGGGCGAGCGGGTCTGCCACCGGGTGCGAGCCGTTTGCCCCTAGCATCCGGTTGCGCCCAATAAGGGTTTGGGTTGCCAACTGGGATACCACTAGCTGCTCAGCAAGGCGGTGGAGTGTTGGCACTGAAACCCCAACCCGCCTGGCCAAGTCCGTCAGGCTAAAGGTGTTGTCTGGGTGCAGGTACAGCCAAGCCAGTACTTCAGCCTGGGCCTGGCTGCGGAAAATTGGCAGCAGGGCAGGAGCGGAAGTTCTCATACTTGAAACATATCTTACGTCAATCGAAACATCAAGCTGTGTCAGCGCCGGTCGAAA
>JAISTI010000233.1 GCA_031272685.1 Propionibacteriaceae bacterium
TCTTCGCCGAGGGGCTGTTCGATGAGCAGCAGCCCGAAATCGTCGAGGGGTGCAAGCAGCGGGGCGTCATCGAGGGTGAAGGCGGAGTTGGCGTCTACCTGCAGCGGAATGTCCCCGAACTCTTCGCGGATGGCGGCCACCGGCTCCACCACCCAGCCAGGGGCGATCTTGATTTTCACGCGGGCGTAGCCCTGCTCCAGATACCTGCCCACCACCTCGACTAGCTGTCCGATGCTGGGCTGGATGCCGACGGAGACGCCGGACGGAACGGTGTCGCGCGCCGCCCCGAGGTACTGCGCGAACGAGCGGCCGTCCAGGCGCAGCCGGGCGTCCAACACCGCCATCTCCACCGCCGCCTTCGCCATCTGATGCCCGACGACGTGCGGGAAAAGCCCGCGAACCTGCTCGGGTTCAACCCCGCCGGATTCGCGCTGGGCGGCGGCCAGCAGCGGCAGCAGGAAGCGGGCGACCACCTCGCGGGCGGAATCCAGGTATTCCGGCGAGTACATCGGCTCGCGCATGGCGACGCATTCGCCCCAGCCCGATGCCTGCCTGCCGTCTTCTTCAGCGAAAACCCGCACCAACAAGGGGAAACGCTCGTCTTCGCGGCCGAACGAGGTGACGAACGGCGCCTTCAGCGGCATGCGCAGGGTGAGCAGCTCGGCCTGGGTGATTCTCATGGCCGCGCCAACAAATAGCTGGATCGCGCCCGGTCGAAGCCGCACACCTGCCATCCCTGGGCCAACAGCGGCAGCAGCTTGCCGCGCAACTCCAGGGCGAGGGCGGCGGCGGCCGCCGGGTCACGGCGGCGGATGGCTTCGATGTCGCCGGGAATCGGGACGGCCGAGGTTTCACCTTCCGGCGTTGGGACGCCGTCCTCCAGGAAATCCCAGCGCACGAAAAGCCGGTCGGTGGGCAGGCCGTCGTTCAGCCCGTCGTTCATCGCGCCGTAGAAATCCGGCAGGTATTCCAGCACGCGCACCCCCAAGGTGCGCAGGTTGAAGGCGGCGTTGCGGGCGATGAGCGGGTCGAAAGTCCAGGTCATCGCCTCGGTGCCGTGGTCAAGCAGCCAGGCGGCCTGGTGGTATTTCATGGCCTTGCCGATGCCGGAGCCGAGGCGGTCCCAGCGCACCCCGGCGATGTGCGAGTGCAGCGCTTGGTCACCCGGCTCATGCCAGAACCCGTAGCACACCCCCACCGGTTCCCCGCCGGCGAAGGCGGTGGCGACGTAGTTGCCGACGTGGGCCATCGCCACCAGATGTCCCGGCTCCACGATGCTCGCGCCGGGTGGCATCTGCCAGATGGAATCGCACAGCGCCGCCCAGGTGTTCGCGCCCGCCGCGTCTTCGACCAGCCGGATTTCGACTCCCGCAGCCGCGGCGAAGGCGGCGGCGGCGGCGCGGACGTCAGCTGGGGATGGCACGGGGAAAGCCTATCCGCGGAAGCTGGTCATTTCGGGGATGGGATCCCCGTCCCAAATGGAATCGGGTTTCCCACCCGCGTTCTTGTGGGCGGTGGCGATCATCAGCTTGATGCGGTTGAGCTGGTTGACCTCGGAGGTGCCGGGGTCGTAGTCGATGGAGACGATGTTGGCCTGCGGATGCTGGCGGCGCAGCTCCTTGAAAACGCCCCGGCCGACCACATGGTTGGGCAGGCAGGCGAAAGGCTGGGCGCAGACGATGTTGGGGGCTCCGGAGTGGATCAACTCCACCATCTCGCCGACCAGCCCCCAGCCTTCCCCGGCTTCGGTGCCCAGTGAAATCACCTCGCCGGCATACGCGCGCACCTGGGCGAAGGATGCGGGCACCTCGAAACGGCTGGATCTGGCCAGCGCCCGGTTCGCGGGGGCGAGGTAGCGCTCCAGCAGCCACGCGAACAGCCGGGTGAGGCGGTGGCCGCCCTTAGTGCCGACGCCCATATTCTCGATGCGCCACAGGTTCGCGCTCAGCGCCGAGGAGAAATACCCGGCCAGCGAAGGCAGCACCGCCTCGCAGCCTTCGGATTCCACCACGCCGACGACGTTGTTGTTGGCGTCGGGCTGGAATTTCACCAAGATCTCGCCGACGATGCCCACGCGCGGCTTGCGTGGCACGGCCAGCAGCGGCAGCGCGTCGAACTCGGCGACCATCTTGGCCAGCAGTTTGCGGTAGCCGAGCTTGCGGCCGTACGTGACATGGCGGCCTTCGAAGAATTCGCGGGTGATGGCGTCCCAGCGCCGGTACAGGGCGTCGGCGCTGCCTTCCACCCGCTCGTACGGGCGCACCCGCAGCAGCAGCAGCTGCAGCATGTCACCGAAGACGAGGGCCTGCACCGCCCGGTGGATGAGCGAGCCGGTGATCTGGAAGCCGGGGTTCGTTTCGATGCCCTGGGTGGAGAGCGCGATTACCGGCACCTGTGGGAAACCGGCCGCGATCAGGCCTTTGCGGATCATCCCGGCGTAGTTGGAATCGCGGCACATGCCGCCGGTCTGGGTGATGGCCACCGCCGAGGTGTCCGGATCGGCCCCGCCTTCGAGGAAGGCGTTTACCAACTGCCCGGCCACCAGGATTGCCGGGAAGCAGACGTCGTTGTGCACGTATTTCAGCCCGCATTCGATGTCGGACGCGCTGGCGTGCTCCAGCACCTTCAGCAGATACCCGGCCCGGATGAAAATCGGCTCCAGCATCCGGAAGTGCACCGGCGAAAGCTGCGGCGCGTAGATGGTGCGCACCTCGCGGTCGGCCTCGGTGAACACCGGCCGCACTGGCGCGGGCACCGGCGCGCCGGGCTCGGGAAGATCCTCCACCACCCGCTCGGCGGTGGCCGCGCGCAGCGAGCGCAAGCGGATGGTAGCCGCCCCGAGATTGCTCACCTCGTCGATTTTGATGACGGTGAACACGTCGTCAGCGCTTTCCAAAATCTCCTGCACCTGGTCGGTGGTGATGGCGTCCAGGCCGCAGCCGAAAGAGTTGAGCTGGACGAGGTTGGCGTCCGGCATGGCCCGCACCAGCGCCGCCGCCTCGTACAGCCGCGAGTGGTAAGCCCACTGGTCGAGCGAGCGCAGCGGCCGCTCAAGGTGGGTGCGCTCGCGTCCGCCGGTGATGGAGTCTTCGCTGAGGACGACCATGCCCAGCTTGCCGATCGCCTCGGGGATGCCGTGGTTGATTTCCGGGTCGATGTGGTAGGGCCGGCCGGCCAGCACGATGGCGCGCAGCCCGTGCTCGCGGGCATAGGCCAGCGCCCGCTCGCCCTCGGCGCGCACGTCCGCGTGGAAACGATCCAGCTCTTCGTAGCCTGCCTTCACCGCTTCCTCGGCCTCGGCGGCGGTGACCCCCCAGTCGGCGAAAATCTCCGGCAGCCGCCCGGCCAGGTGGTCGGGATCGTTGAGGTTTACGAACGGGTCGAGGTAGCGCACGCCCGGCTCGCGCAGCCGCTCGACGTTCTTCTCGATGACCTGCGGGTAGTAGGCGACGAT
>JAISTI010000012.1 GCA_031272685.1 Propionibacteriaceae bacterium
CGTGCCCGTCGCGCCGGTCCATTTCAGCTTCGCGTTGAGTTCTGGCGGCAGCACCACCGTGGTCTGGCCGATGACGGAATAGAGGGTGATGGTGGTGTTCTTTTCGAAGGGATACCCGGAAAAGTCCAGCACGGTTTCGCCGCCGGAGACGTAGATCGCCTGGGGCAGGGTCTTGCCGCCCACCCAGGTCATGTCGCAGTTCGCGCTGACGCGCAAGATCTCGCCTTCCCACAGGTATTGGCACAGCTGGGACTCGCCGCCGGTGATGGGGTTCAGCGGGTCGTCTTCGGGCGCGATGGCAGCCTCGGAGGGCTGCGTTTCGGCGGCTGTTGATGTGGCCTCGACTTCGCTTGCTTCCCCCGCCTGCGCGCTGGGGCCGGCCGTCTGCGCCTCCGGGAAGGCCGGTTGCTCGGATTCCCCCGCCCCCGTGCCCAGCCCGCCGGTGAGATAGAAGTACCCGAAGCCCAAGCCGAGCGCCACCAGGACGGTGAGCGCGATGGGGATAGCGAAAGCGCGGCGGGCTTTCGAGTGTTGGACGCGCACGGTTGCCGGCGGCTCCGCGGGTGCCATCGGCATCGGCGTGGTGGCGCCCCGGAAAGTGATTTCCTTCTCGGTCTGCGGCTGGGTGTCCGGGAGGGCTTTGGGCGCCGGCCCGGCTTGATTCGCCGCCCAGGGTTGGGTCGGAATGTCGTTTCCGGGGGCCGCGCCGGCAGGCGGCACTTCGAGCGCGGTTGTAGGCGCCTTTCCGAACGGCATCAGCGCGGTGCGCACGTCCTTCACCGGCTGGGCCGGCGGCAGTTCCCTGGCGATGTATGGCCGCCCGTCCACCTCGCCGACATCGAAAATCTGGGCCTGCCCGGCGGTAGCCCCCAAGGCGGTGTCGCGCCCATTTCGCTCGAACTGCGAACGCGCGGCCTCGTCGGCGGCGCTATCCGGGTTCAGCACTTCGACGGCCACCTCACGGGCCAGCCGGACCGACTCTGCCCGGTACAGGATGGATTCCGGCCCTTCCTCGATGAGACCGAGGATGCGGTAGCGGCCGTCCAGCAATTGCCCGAGCAGTGGATCAGGGAGAGAGTGTTCCACGCCCCAATCCTAAGGGCGCGCTGGCTAGGCGGGTTGCCCCGTCCGGGCGATGGCGGCCAGCACCCCGTTGAGGAATTTCGCGGAAGAACCGCCGGAAAGCTCATCGGCCAGGGAAACCGCCTCGGAGATGGCCACCGCCGGCTCCACTTCGGTGAAGAGCAACTCGTAGACGGCGGCGCGCGCGATGGCCCGGTCCAGGAATGTCATGCGCGACAACGGCCACTGCTCGGAGAGGTGCTCAGAAAGGGCGGCGTCGATTTCCGGCTGCTTGGCCGCCACGCCGACAACAAGCTCGTACGTGTAGCCGCGCAGCGGGATGCCGGTGGTGTCGGCCTCGCGCTGCCGGGCCAGCTCGTCTCCAATCTGGTTGCCGAGCAGGTCGGCGGCGTAGAGGATGTCCACCGCCTTCTTCCGGGCCTTGTGCCGGGCGGGGGTTTTCGGCGCTGGCAAGGCTATACGCGGCCGAGGTAGGAGCCGTCGCGGGTGTCCACCTTCACCTTTTCGCCGGTGGAGATGAACAGCGGCACCTGGATTTGCAGGCCGGTCTCGACGGTGGCGGGCTTGGTGCCGCCGGTGGAGCGGTCGCCTTGCAGGCCGGGCTCGGTAAAGGTGACCTCCAGTTCCACCGAAGCCGGCAGCTCGATGTAGAGCGGGTTGCCCTCGTGCAGCGCCACGATGGCCGTCTGGTTTTCCAGCAGGTAGTTTTTCGCGTCCCCCACCGTCTCGGCGGTAAGGGTGAGCTGGTCGTAGGTTTCGTTGTCCATGAACACGTAGCCCTCGCCGTCGTTGTAGAGGTATTGCATCTCGCGGCGGTCTACGGAGGCGGTCTCCACCTTGGTGTCGGAGTTGAACGTCTTGTCCACGACTTTGCCGGTGAGGACGTGCTTGAGCTTCGTGCGCACCACCGAATTGCCTTTGCCGGGCTTGTGGTGCTGGAACCACACCACCGACCAGAGCTGGCCGTCGAGGTCGAGCACCATGCCGTTCTTCAGATCATTGGTAGAAACCATCTGCGCATCCTTTGGGTAGACAACCAGGCAATCCTACCGGGCAAATGGGGGCGGCCCCAAAAGGAGCCGCCCCCATTTCTGGGGTGTGCTAGTTCACTTTGCCTTGGCGGTCACCGTCTTGGAGGTGACCGAGTCGAAGTGCGCCGTGTCCGCCGGGGTGAATTTGGCCTTCACCTTGATGGACTTGGCATATTTCTTCGGCAGCACCAGCGTTTTCACGCCGTTCCAAGACACTTGGGTCTTGTAGGACGCAACCGCCTTGCCGCCGACGTACACCTTGATGGTTCCCTCGGCGTATTTGCCGCTGGGCATCTTGCCCACCGTGACTGTCACTTTGGGTTTGGTGTTCTTCTTGAACGCCAAAGCCTCCACCTTGATCGAGGCGGGGGCTGCCTTCGCCACCTTTACGGTGACGGAGTTGGACGCGGCCGCCTCGGTGGTGTCGTCGCCGCCGTATTCCGCCGTCACTTTGGCGGTGCCGAGGTCGGGCAGCGGCACATTCAGCACCGCCGCCTTGTCCACGACTTTCGCCGTGCCCAGCTCGGCGCCACCGGCCTTGAACACCACTTTTCCGGTGCCCGTGGACACCGTGGCGGTGAATTTCACCTTCACGCCGTATTTCACCGACTTCTTGGAAGCGGCGAGTTTGACCGTGGCGGTGGTTTTCCCGGAGGCGCTCTGGTTGGCGGAGCGCACCTCGTAGGGCGCGGTGCTGATCTGCAACCGCTCGTAGCCGGGGGCCGTCACCGTGACGGCGCAGGCCAGCAACTGCCCGGCATATTCGGCTTTGACCGTCAGAGAGTTGGACACCGCGCCCGCGATGGGCACGCCGTCCGCCGTCCACTGGTAGGCCAGCGTGGCGCCAGCGGCGGTGTAGGAGCCGCCGCTGGCGGTGAGCAGGGTGCCCACCTTCCCGTCGCCGGGGGCGGCGATCACCGGCGGGACCAGCACGTCGGTCGGCAGCGCCGACACCGCGACTGGCCCGACCATGGTGCTCACCGAGGTGTAGCCCGCCTTGTTCGCCGAGATTTTCGCCGAGATGGCGTGGCCGGCGTCGGCGGCGGCGATGCGGTAGGTGGCGTTGACCTCGCCCGGAATCGGGCTGCCGTCTTTGAGCCACTGCACCTGCGTGCTGACGTCGGCGGCGTCATAGGAGCCGACGGTCGCGGCGAGCAGTTGCCCGACGACCGGCGAGCCGGAAAT
>JAISTI010000040.1 GCA_031272685.1 Propionibacteriaceae bacterium
CACGCGGAAAACGCGGTCGCATCTGCCGCCGTGTCGCCGTCCAAGTACGCGCGCAGCCGGAACTGGTAGGCCGCCCCCTGCTTCAATCCGGACACTTTGGCGGCGACGGCCGCCTTGCCCAGCCTCTTCGCCTTCCACTTGGCCGCCCCCGCCTGGCGGTATTGCAGCTGGAACCCGCTGGCGGACAGGCCCTTCGGCAGTTTCCCCCAAGCCACCCGCACCGCCGCCTTGTTGGCGGTGGCGGCGGTGATGTCCGGCTGGAATTGCGCCAGCTGCGTCGCGCTTTCATCGGGCGAAGCAGTGGCGGGGGATGAAGTGGCGAGGGGTGGAGTGGCGAGGGGTGGAGTGGCGGGCGAAGCAGTGGCGAGCGAAGCAGCGGCGGAGTATGGAGTGACGGGAGATGGAATGGCGGGGGATGGAGTGACAGGGGATGGAATGGCGGGGGATGGAGTTGCGGCCAATGCCCAGCCCCCCAGCGCGACTGCGAGCAGCGCGGCGGCGGCGCGCGCCGCTATTCGAGCTGTCTGTGCCATGCTTTCCCCTTCCTGGCAGGTGTTGTCGTAGGGCTCGATCCAGTCAGCCCGCGCGTGACCGCCGCGGTGTCCGCGTTATTTCTTGTACTCCGGCACCGCCTCGGCGGGCACCGTGCCGGTGCGGTAGCCCTTCCAAGCTTTCAGCACCCGGATACGGACGGTCTGCAGGGCGGCCTTCTGCTCGGCGACGGTCTTGGCGTCCACGCTGAGCGAATAGTGGTGCCCGGTGAGCACGATGGTGAGCTGGTACAGCCCCAGCGAGGTGTTCTTCTTCTTGTTCCAGTACACCACCCCGGCCTTCTTGCCGTTCAGATACAGCTTGTAGGTGGCCTTGGAGTATTTCTCCTTGTAGTGCTTCTTCGCGTCCGAGGCTTTCGGCCAGTAGCGGTAGCGGATGGTCGGGTTCCCGCCGTAGAAGACGCATTCGTAGTATTTCGCGTTGTCCCAGCGCTTCGAGCCGTCGTTTTTGGTGCAGGTGGTTTGGGCGGCGTGCAGCAGAATCGAGGGGAAGATGTACTTGGTGGATTCCAGCCCGCTGGGGTTGCCGCATGCCTTCAGCGTCTTCTTCGTCTTGCCGTTCCAGCAGGTGTAGTCGGCGGTGGGCATATAAGACTTGGTGGTGGAGGCGCTCACGCCGTTCTGGTCGGCCGCCGTCACCTGCACTTTGCGGGTGACTTTCGTGGCGGAAGTGAATTTTGTGGTGTACGTCACCTTGTACAGGTCGCGCTGATAGCTGTAGATGCTGTTGTAGATGCCCGTCAGCACCGACTGCAAATTGGAGGTGCTGGCGGAGAAGTACTGCCCGCCCGCTTTGCTGGCCAGGCTGGTGAGCGCGTAGGTGTTCACGCCGGAGCCCACCCCGATGATGTAAACGGGGATGTTGGTGAGCTGGGCGAGCTTCACCACGTCGGATTCGGTGTGGGAACTGGCGTTCTCCATGCCGTCGGTGAAGATGATGACGCAGCGTGCCCCGGATTGGGCGCTGGTCTGGCGCAGGGCGGAGATGATCGCGTCGTAGATGGCGGTGTTGCCGCCGTCGTACGCGGAAATCGACTTGATGGCGGCTTTGACGGCCGTCAGATTGTCGGTGAACGGCTGCAGCAGGTAGACGGAGTCGTCGAAGGCGGTGACTTCGACGCGGTTCTTGCCCAGCGCGCTAATCGCGTTGGTGAAATCCAAGGCGGCGGCTTTGGCGTCGGTCATGCGGCTGCCGTACATGGAGCCGCTCTTGTCGAGCACCAGGTCCATCGTCAGCAGATCCAGTTTGGAAAGCCGCTGCACCTTGTTGATGGTGGCCTGGTAGGCCTTGCCCTGCTGGTTGTATTCCACAACCTTGAAGTTGTTCGGGGCCAGCCCTTCCAGGATTTGCCCGGCGGGGTTCGTCACCTTCACGTACATTGTCACTTTCGGGAATTTGGTGTTGTCCACCTGGGTGACGGTGACGGAGATGGAGCTGTTGTAGTCGTCGGCGGGGGCGGCGGGCGCGGCTTGCGCTGACGCCGGGGCCAGGCTCAGCACCAGCGCTCCGGCGATCAAGGCGGCGAGCGCGCGGGCAGGGCTGCGGGTGAAACTCCGGGCAAGGATTGGCGAAATCATCTGAACTCCTCGGGTGATGCGCGGAAACGCTGTGGAATACGGTTTGTGGTTCTTGAGGGCCGAGCTTACCAACTCCGCCACGCCCTCGCCGGGCCGTTTGTCAACTCACAGGTACGGTTCCAGGCGCTGGATCAGGTAGGGCGTCATGGTTTCCACGTAGGCGATGGTGAGGTGGGAAAGGTCAACGTAGATGTTCACCCCGCCGATGACCACCGGGCAGCGCCCGGAGCCGTCGTCGGGGCAGATCAGGTCGTTCATGTCGAGCACTGGCATGCCCAGCTCGGCGGCGGCGTCGGCGTTGGCGTCGCGCATGAAGGCGGTGTCGCGGGCGAAAGCGCACTCTGGGGGTGTTTTTGCTGAGAGGCAGTCGTTGGGATTTTCGTACTGGCCGTCGTTGATGGAGGGGGTGTCGCGGATGATAATCGGCTGCGCCCCGGTGGCGGCGATCTGCTCCAACAGCCCGCGCTTCAATTGCAGGGCGTGCTGGTATTCCGCGTCTGGTTTCGGGCCGAAATGGTGCGAGAACGAGGCCAGGAACACGTAGTCGTAGTGTTCTTGCGCTAGGGCGGCCATGATGTTCGGCGTCTCGTCGATGCAGCCTTGCACGAAGACGCTGGAGGTGTCCTCGGAGCCGTCGAAGACCAGCTCGCAGGTGTCGACGGTGTGGTCGTCGAGGCTCCAGCCCAGCTCTTTCGCCGCGGCCTGCACCATGGGCCGCAGCATCGACATGTGCGAGTCGCCGATCATGGCCGCTTTGGCGATGGTGCCGGGTTTCTCCTTGATGAGCACGCAATTCGCATCCTCGTGGTCGTGCAGGCCCCAGCAGGTGCGCGAGCGGCTCTCCAGCACGGCCTCCGGCTGCGGGGCGTACGAGGTGCCGGAGTAGGTGCAATCCCCGGCGGCAGTTTTCGCGCCCAGACAGGTCTTGTTCTCTTCGA
>JAISTI010000084.1 GCA_031272685.1 Propionibacteriaceae bacterium
GCACCACCGGGGTGGAGCGGTAGCCGATACCCATGCGGTCTACACCCATGTCGATCAGGCGCAGGACGTGCGCGCGGTCGCGGATGGAGCCCGATCCCTTCACCTGGCAGCGCCCGGCGGCGCATTCGAGCATCAGCGCCACCATCTCGTCGAAAGCCCCGGTCTTCTCGTGTTGCAGCGCCCCGGTGTAGAAACCGGTGGAAGTCTTGATGAAATCGGCGCCGGCGGCAATCGCAGCCTCGGCGGCGACGCGGATTTCCGCCTCGCTGAGCGCGTCCGTCTCGAAGATCACTTTCACCAGCACATCCGCCCGATGGCACGGCTCAATCACCGCGCGCAGGTCTTCTTCGACCCGCGCCAGCTCGCCGCCGCGAATCCAGCCGTAATTGGCCACGATGTCCAGCTCCTGCACCCCGGCGGCCAGCGCCACCTCGGTCTGGGCCACCTTGGATGCGGTGGACGAGCAGCCGAACGGGAAGTCGGCGACCACGCAGATGCCGGTGCCAGTGCCGGCCAGGATGGGGGCGGCGATCTCGATGGCGGCGGGGTTGATGCACGCCGTCTTGCAGTGGTACTTGGCGGCGTTCTCCACTTCCCGGCGGATCTCGTCGGGCGTGAACTCAGGCTTGAGCACCGAATGGTCGATATAGGCGGCCAGTTCGTCCGGGGTCATCTCGATGGCGGGCTTGGCGGGTTTCATTTTCTCTCCTTGGTTGGTTTTCCGGGCTTCAGGTGAGGCCCGGCTCGTAGTGGACTGGCAGGCCGAGTCCGGCCGCATAGGTCAAAGTGCCTTCGACCACGGCCGGGTCGAGGGCGGGCACGTCATGTAGGGGGTATTCGCGTCCGAGGCGGCGGTATTTGCCCACTCCGAGGCTGTGGTAGCCCAGCACGTCCACGCGGGTGACTTTCGCGCCCATGTGCGCCACCAGTTCCAGGCGGCGGCCGAGGTCGGCGGGAGTGTCGTTCAGGCCGGGGACGACCACCAGCCGCACCCACAGTTCGCGGGCGGCTTCGCCGAGCAGCCGGGCGTTCTCCAGGATGCGCTCGTTGCCCACCCCGGTCAGCTTCTTGTGCAGCCCGGAATCGGCGGCCTTGATGTCGTACAAGAACAGGTCGGTGGCATCCAGCACCTTCTCGAACGATTCCCACGGCACGTTGCCGGCGGTGTCGATGGCGGTGCGCACCCCGGTGCCGCGCAGCAGCCCCTGCACTTCGGCGATGAAATCGGGCTGCAGCATCGGCTCGCCGCCGGAGAAGGTGGCCCCGCCGCCGGAGGCGTCGTAAAAGGCCTTGTCGCGCAGAATCCGCCGGGCGCACTCTTGCGCCTCGACCCACTGCCCGACCGGCTCGAAAATCGGCTGGGTGTTACGCTCCAGCACCGCTTCCGGGTCGGGCAGCCCGGCGCGGTCGAGCTGCCAGCCGTCGGGAGTTTGGGCCAGGTTTGGATTCTCGGCCAGCGCCAGCTGGGCGTCTTTGATGCGCTCCGGGAAGAAGAACAGCTCCTCCCCCGGCTCCAGGGTTTCCGGGTTGCAGCACCACAGGCAGCGCAGGTTGCAGCGCTTGAGGAAGACGGTTTGGCGCAGGCCGGGGCCGTCTTTGGTGGAGTAATCCTGGAACGCGGAGATGAAGCCTTTCACAGCGCGTTCTCCGTCCGGGCGATGATCGCTTCTTGGGCTTCCGGCATCAGCGAGACGAACTGGGCGCAGTAGCCCGCCACCCGCACGATCAGGTTCGTGTACTGTTCCGGGTGCTTTTGCGCCAGCCGCAGCGTCTTGGCGTCCACCACGTTGAACTGGTTGTGGTAAATGCCTTTGGCGAGCGAACCGCGCAGGAAAGCGGTGAATTTGGCCAGGTTTTCGTCTCCGGCGAGGGTCATGGGCGTGAAGCGCATATTCAACAGCTGCCCGGCGGCCACCTGGTCGTTGGGCAGCTTGGAGACCGAGTTGATGACGGCCATCGGGCCGGAAGTGTCGGTGCCCTGGGTGGGCGAGCAGCCTTCGTTGAGCGGCTCGCCGGCGAAGCGGCCGTCCGGGGTGGCGCCCACCACCTTGCCGTTGGGCACATACGAGGTGATGTTGGAGGTGGACATGGTGTAGCGGCTGACTTTCGGGCCGCGGCCGGCGCGCACGGTGCGGTATTCCGGCAGCAGTTTCAGATACGAGTCGAAGACGGCTTTCACGATTTCGTCGACGGCGTCGGAGTCGTTGCCGAATTTTGGCAGGCGCATGATGTCGCGGCGGATTCGCTGCGAAGCCACCGACTGCCAGTTGTCCGCCATGGCCGCCTTCAGCTCGGCGAAGCTGAATCGCTTTTGCCCAAAAACCAGCTCTTTGATGACGGCCAGCGAGTTGCCCACCACGCTCGGGCCGGTGTTCGACTGCGAGACGACGTCGTATTCGCAGCCGCCTTCTTTGAGGGTTTTCCCCTGCTCCAGGGCGGAGTGCACGAAGACGGAGGCGAACGGCGAGGCGTCGTATTTCTCCAGGGAACGGTCGCAGACAGCGTCGCAGCCGACGGCGAGGTCGGAATAGAACTTCAGCAGCTTCTCCCAGCCCTGCCACACCTCGTCGTAGCTGGCGAAGTCGATGTCGGTGCCGGGTTGGCCGTTGAGGCTGACGAGCTGGATGCCGGTGTCCGGATCGGTGCCGTTGTTGAGCACCAGCTCCAGCAGCTTGCCCCAGTTCACGTACGTCATACCGGTGGCGCGGTGGCCGTATTTGCCCTGTACGCCGGTCTCCACGCAGCCGATGGCGCAGTAATCCAGGGCGTCGGCTTCCGGAATCCCCAGATCCACCAGGCCTTTCACCGCGACGTGGTCGTTGAACATGGAGGGCATGCCGCAGCCGGAGCGGATCAGCTTGGCGGCGATTCTCAGCAGGTCTGCCGGGGTGTCCATGTTGTAGCGCATGGAGAAATTCGGCTCGGCGAGCCGGGTGAGGTTCATGGCCTCCACACACAGGTACGAAAGCTCGTTGGTGCCGTCTACGCCGTCGGGGCGGTAGCCGCCGACCATCAGGTTCGAATACAGCGGGTAGCCCTGCGAGAAGGTGGTGTGGCTCAGCGGGCGCACCTTGTTCTGGCTGGAGTTCAAGATGAAGAAATGGGTGAGCAGCTCCAGGGCCGACTCGGCGGTGATACGCCCGGCGGCGAGATCGCGCTCGTAGAGCGGCAGCAGGTATTGGTCGAAGCGGCCGTAGCAGAACGAGTGCCCGTTGCTCTCCACCATCTGCAGCACGTGGGTCAGGTAGGCGGCGGCCACCCCTTCGCGGAAGTGTTCGACGGGGCCTTCCAGGAGGGTGTCGGCCATGTCGGCCAGGTCGTGCAGCTCGGTTACCCGGGCCGGGTCGGGCTCGTGGGCGGCCAGGTCGCGCAGCAGCGGGCCGTAGCGCTTGATATAGGCCAGTGCCCCTTCCAAGGAGATGATGGCGGCTTCGTAGAAATCCCGCTGGGGGCCCTTGGCGCCGGCGAGTTTGGCGGTGGCGATGTCGATGAGGCCGCGGTAGCCGTATTGGAAGATCAGGGAATGGTCGGGGACGATGTGGCCGTCGCCGGACATCGAGATGCCGCCGCGGTGCAAGATGTGCTGGGCGGCGGCTAGGTCCATCTCGGCGCTGAAACCGCGCTTCACCTCGTCTTCGTGGGTGTGGCCGTGCCAGAAACCCTGGATGCCCCGCAAGTCGTGCTTGACCTGCTCGGAGACGGCGAACGCGTCGCCGGTGCGGTGCTCGAAATCGTCCAGCTCGTCGATCACCCAGTCGATGGAGTATTCGGGGAAGATGGGCGCGGCGAAGCTGCGAGAGGCTTGGTTGCCGAACAGCAGCGCCTCGGGCTCCAGGTAGAGCGTCATGGTGCGCAGGGTGTGGGCGAAGGCCAGCGCCTTGCGGATGATGTATGGCTTGTCCCGGTTCTCTTGGAAGATCTGGGTGTAGGCCAGGGCTCGCTCGGAGCACAGCGAGGCTTGGCGCTTCTCCATGCGGGCGCGCAGCCGCCCGATGCGCTCCAGGCCAACGGCCGCGGCGTCCAACTCAAGCTGCAGGAATGGCTCTGGCATTTCACTACCTCCGCTGCCAAGCCTACACTCGTCCCGCTAAGTTGTCTAGTAGATGTATAGGGGACTTGTGCTTGAGCTATACTTGTGGAAGCGATTGCCAGTCGTGACAAGGGTCGATATGCTGGCAGAAGTTGTCTAGTTAGGGAGAGCATGGCCGCCAACGGAACCCGCCAGGGCTACCGCCAGATCGCCGACTGGCTGCTGGCGCGCTGCGCCGAGCTGCCGCCGGGCAGCCCGCTGCCCTCCGAATCGCAGCTGGCCGAGCAGTTCGGCGTGCACCGGATGACGGCCCGGCATGCGCTGGAAACCCTGCGGCTGGACGGGAAAATCGAACGCCGCCAAGGCGCGGGCAGCTTCACGGCGCAAGCGCCGCTGCACCGCGAAGAGGCGATCCTGCACTCCTTCTCCGAGGAAATCCGCCGCCGGGGCGCCGTGCCCAGCTCCACCGTCATCGAACAGGGCCTGCAAATCCTGCCCGCGCAGGCGCTGCTGATGGGATTGGACCCCCGGCAGCCGCTGGTGCGCGTCTACCGCATCCGGCGCTCCGACGACACCCCGGTCGCGTTGGAAGTCTGCTACCTGCCCGGCGAGCTGCGCGCCGTCCTCGACCTCGACCTGTCCACCGCCTCGCTGCACCAGGCGCTGAAAGACCTCGGCTACGCGCTGTCCAAAGCCACCGGCTACATTTCGGCCCGGTTGGCCACCGTCCGCGAATGCGAGCTGCTCGGCCAGGAGCCGCCCACCGCGCTGCTGGTGGAATCGCGCGTGGTGCGCGACCCGGACGGCCTGGTGGTGGAAAGCACCGAGACGGCCTACCTCGGCTCACGCTGGGCCATCGACACCGTGGCCGCCGTCAAGCCCTGAGCGCCCACGCAGATCAACTCCTAGGTTTTCCGCGAGTTCTCCAAGTGCGGCCCGGCTTGGGTAGGATGGGTCTGAGTACCGCTTAGCCGCGCGGACACCTTGAGGAGGGAAGAAAATGGCCGAAGACACGGCTGTCGCGTTGAACGCGCCGGAGAACGCCCCGGAGTCCTTGAAGCAATGGGTCGGGCAGGTCGCCGACTTGACCCAGCCTGACGAAATCTATTGGGTAACCGGAGAGCCGGAGGAGAAGGAGCGCCTTTACGCGCAGATGGTGGAGACCGGCACCCTCATCCCGCTGAACCAAGACTTGCGGCCGGGCTGCTATCTGGCCCGCTCGGCGCCTTCCGACGTCGCCCGGGTGGAAGCCCGCACCTTCATCTGCTCCGCGAAAGAGGAAGACGCCGGCCCCACCAACAACTGGGCCGACCCCGAGCAGATGCGCGAAACCCTCGCCGAAAAGTTCGACGGCGCGATGCGCGGGCGCACCATGTACGTCATCCCGTTCTCGATGGGGCCGCTGGGCGGCAACATTTCCAAGCTGGGCATCGAAATCACCGACTCGCCCTACGTGGTGGCCTCCATGCTCATCATGACCCGCGCCGGAAACCCGGCCCTGGAGCTGATCGCCGCCGGCGAATACTGGGTGCCCGCCGTGCACTCCGTCGGCTATCCGCTCACCGACGCCGAAGGCAACCGCCGCGACGAGATCGCCTGGCCGTGCAACGACGAGAAATACATCACCCACTTCCCCGAAAGCCGCGAAATCTGGAGCTACGGCTCCGGCTACGGCGGCAACGCCCTGCTGGGCAAGAAGTGCTACGCGCTGCGCATCGCCTCGGTGCTGGCCCGCGACGAAGGCTGGCTCGCCGAGCACATGCTCATCCTGCGCATCACCAGCCCCGAAGGCCGCAACTTCCACCTGACCGCCGCGTTCCCGTCCGCCACCGGCAAGACGAACCTGGCCATGCTGCGCCCCACCATCCCCGGCTGGAAAGTCGAGACCATCGGCGACGACATCGCCTGGATGCGCCCCGGCGCCGACGGCCGCCTCTACGCCATCAACCCGGAAGCCGGCTTCTTCGGCGTCGCCCCCGGCACCTCCGAGAAGACGAACCCGACGGCGCTGCACGCCCTCGGCCACGACACGATCTTCACCAACGTGGCGCTCACCGACGACGGCGACATCTGGTGGGAGGGCATGACGGACGAGCCGCCCGCCCATCTGATCGACTGGCGGGGCAACGACTGGACGCCGGAATCCGAGACGCCCGCCGCGCACCCGAATTCGCGCTTCACCGTCGCCGCCGGGCAGGCCGAATCCATCTCCCCGGTCTGGGAAGATCCAGCCGGCGTGCCGGTCGACGTCATCCTCTTCGGCGGGCGCCGGGCCACCAATGTGCCGCTGATCAGCGAGTCCTACAGCTGGGAGCATGGGGTGTTCGTGGGGGCCACGGTCTCCTCCGAGCAGACGGCTGCCGCCGAAGGCACCGTCGGCGAGCTGCGCCGCGACCCGTTCGCGATGCTGCCCTTCTGCGGCTACAACATGGCCGACTACTGGTCCCACTGGCTGAAGATGGGCGAAGAGTTGGGCGACAAGGCGCCGCGCATCTTCCAGGTGAACTGGTTCCGCAAAGACGAAGACGGCAACTTCCTCTGGCCCGGTTTCGGCGACAACTCCCGACCGATCGAATGGGCGCTGCGCCGGGTGGCCGGGCAGGTCGAGGCCCGCGACGCCATCTCCGGCAGGCTGCCCAACCTCGAAGACCTCAACCTGGAGGGCCTGGAGTTGGGCGAGGGCGTGCTGGAGCAGCTTTTCGCCATCGACCCGCAGGCCTGGGCGAAGGAAGCCGACCTCACCGAGGAGTACTTCAAGATGTTCGGGGACAAGGTGCCGGAGCAATTGCTGCAGCAACTTTCTGAAATTCGCTCTCGAATTAGCCAATCCGCGTAGTAGTATTGCGATTGCACACCATCCAGGTGCGGGCCCAACACTCGCACCAACCCTCTAACCGCATTTGGTCCTGGCGCTTTCGCAGCCAGGACCAAATGTTTAATCAGGGCAGTTGAAAGGAGGCGGCCGTGCGGTTCGGGATCGTCGGCACCGGGTTCATCTCCGACTGGTTTGTGGAAGCCTGCCGGGCGGCCGGAGGGCGGCCGCTCGCCATCTGCTCCCGTGACGGGTGGAACGGGCAGGAGTTCGCCCACAAACACCATTTGGAGCGGGCCGTCACCACGGTGGCGGAGCTTGCCGCGCTGCCAGAGGTTGACGCCATCTACGTGGCCAGCCCCATCGCCGCCCACCACGAGCAGGCGCTCACCGCGCTGCGGGCGGGCAAACACGTCCTGTGCGAGAAAACCCTCACCACCAATCTGGCTGATACCCAAGAGCTGTTCGCGGCCGCCGGAGCCGCCGGGAGGCTGCTGCTAGAGGAAGTCCGGCCGAACTTCGACCCGGCCTACGGCCCCATCCGCGAAGCGGTAGGCCGCCTCGGCGAGCTGCACTACGCGCATTTCGAGAAATGCCAATACTCCTCGCGCTACCCGGCCTTCCTGCGCGGCGAGGTGCCCAACGCCCTGAACCCGGCCAGCGGCAGTTCGGCGCTGCGCGACATCGGCTGCTACTGCCTGCACCCCGCCCTGCTCTTGTTCGGCAAGCCGGTTTCGGCCAGCGCCCGCAACTACCGGCTGTCAAACGGATTCGAAGCCGGCGGCGCGATCCGGCTCGACTACGGCGGCTTCACCGCCAACTGCGTCTACTCCAAAGTGACGCAAACCGTCACCCCCAGCTTCATCGAGGGCGAGGAGGGCACGCTCACCATCGACTCGATCGCCGAACCGGCCGACGTGCAGATCATCCACGTCGACGGCCACGTCGAGCCCGTCCTCACCGGCTCGCCGCGGGCGCCGAAAGACAACCTGCCCGATGCCGTGGCGGCTTTCCAGCGGCTGGCTGAAACGCCGGAGGCGGCCGAACCGCTGCGGCGGCAGTCGGAGCTGGCCGAGCAGATCATGGGCGCGGCGCTGGAAGCCGACGGCGGGCTATTTCACCTCTGAGGCGTCGGCCACATAGGTGTTGCAGGTGGCCAGCGCCGCCGAATTCTGCCCGGCGGTGAACCAGGCCGCCCGGGCCTTGCCGGTGCCGTGGTCGGAGACATAGCCGGGATCATTGGAAACCACGTCGTCCCCCATGTCGTACATCAGCTCGCGCAAGGCGGTCAGGTCGGAGCCGCTGAGGCCGGAGGCGTCGGCGATGGCGACGGTGAACATGCCGGCCAGGCAGTCGGCCTGCATCTCGGTGCGGCGGGAAAACTCCTCGCCCTTGGATTTGGTGGAATCTTCCTCCCACGCGTTCGCGGAGATGAGGATGCCGGAGCGGGCCTGGACGGCGTGGCTAAACTCGTGGGCCATGATGGTGTCGGCGACGAATTTCACCTGCTGCATGGCGGTGGGCAGCACCACATAGAGCTTCTTGGAGTAGTAGATGCGCTGGTCGGAGGCGCAGTAGGCGGCGTTGATGTCCGACATCTTGCCGCAGCCGGTGGTGATGGGCTTGGAATACACCGACACCGGCGGGCGCGGCAGCTCATATCCGGCATTTGACAATGGCGGATACCAAACCTGCCAGAGGCAGGCGGTCAGCTCGTTCAGATGGGCTTCCAGCTCGCTGTCGGTGGCGGTGGTGGAATCCAGCATGTCCACCTGGCAGTTGGTGGGGACGGCCACCGACTGGTCGTAGAGGCTGTTTTCCTCCATCCACACCTTCGCTTCCTCGTAGGTGTCCGGGGCGGGCAGGCTGGAGGGGTTGAAGTCGGGGTCGGGCACGCCGGGAATCGGCTCGGTCTGCGGGTTGTCGGGCACCTGCGGCTCTTCGGTTGGGATTTCCACCGGCACGTCGGTGGGCCAGTCCACCGGGATTTCGGTGGGCCAGTCGTTTGGCCAATCGTCGGGCGCATCAGCGGGGAGAGTGATCTGCGGCAGGGTTTGCGTCTGCGCGCTGCCCAAGAATTTCACCAGGGACGACAGGAACGCCACCCCTCCAATAACCAACACCAGGACGAAGAGCGCCGCCTGGAAGCCGCCGGAGCGCTTGCGCTGCGGGTAGTGGGGCTGCTGGTACTGCGGATACTGCTGGTAGGCCTGGTATTGCGGCTGTTGGTAGGCAGGCGCGGCCGGCTGCTGGAAAGCCTGCTGATATTGCCCGGTGGTGGGCGGGGCCGGATAGCTGGGCTGCCCGGCGGGCGGCGGCCACTGTTGCGCGGCCTGCTGCGGCCAAGGCTGCCCGCTCGGCGGCGGCCACTGTTGCCAACCGCCCTGCTGGCCCCAGTTCCCCTGACTCATGGGCCAAGGCTACCGCAGCCTGCGGGCGCGAGAGCCGGTACGGTTAACGCATGAAGCGCATTACCGGCACCCTCGCGCTGGCCTTCCTCGGCTTGGCCTGCACCGCCCCGGCGGCGTATGCCCTGGACGAGATCAAGGCCATCGAGGTGGACGCGGCCGTCGCCAACTCCGGCGAGTTGACCGTGACCGAGACGATTACTTTCGCGGGCGCGACGCCGCAGACCTTCAACCAAGCCCTCGCCACCAAACGCCAAGACGTCGGCAACTTCGAGTACTTCTTCGAGGTGCGCGTCGAAAGCGCCACCTTGAACGGCGTGGCGCTCACTCCGGAGTACCGGGCCACCGAAGACTACCTCGGCTTCACGCTGCCCACCGCCGGCGGTTCGGGGCCGCTGACCGTCAAGTACACCGTCACCGGGGCGGCGCTGGCGGCTGCGGACGGCGACACCGTAGTTACCTGGGATCTCGTGCAGGGCTTGCCCTATCCGGTGCAGACCGTGGACGCGCAGGTGAAGTCGCTGGCCCAGTTCAACATGATCGACTGCGCCGCCGGAGCCGCGCAGGCCCCCGCCGCCTGCACCTACTACGGCGGCGGCACCCACGACGACCCGGTGCCCACCTTCCACCACGAAAACTTGGGCATCGGCGAAGTGGTGCGCGCCACCCTGCGCTTCCCGCCGGGAGCGGTGGCGGTGGACCAAGACATGCGCGAACGCTGGAGCCTGGACACGGCGTTCTCCGCCGGGCCGTGGCAGTTGGCGCTGGTGGCGCTGGTGCTGCTCGGCGGCGGGGCCGCGCTTTGGGCGGCGCACCGGCGCTTCGGCAGCGACGCCCAGTCGGCGCAGCTCGTCCGGGTGGCCGAATTCCACCCCACCGGCGAAGGGCAGGCCGAATTCCGGGTGCTGGAGCGCATCCGCCCCGGCATGGTGGGCACCGTGATGGACGAGCAAGTCGACCCGATCGACGTGACCGCCACCCTGCTCGACCTGGCGGTCCGCGGGCATTTGCGCATCGAAGAGCTGCCCCGCGAGAGCGCCCACGCGCCCACCGACTGGGCCTTCACCCGGCTGCCGGGGGCCAGCGACGAGCTGGCCGCCTACGAGGCCACCCTGCTCACCCAGCTCGCCCCCGAAGGGGCGGCCCAGGTGCGGGTTTCCGAGCTGGGCGGGCGGATCGTCCCGGTCATCCGGCAGGTGCAGGCGCAGCTCTACGAAGACGTGGTGGAGCGCGGCTGGTTCCGGCGCAACCCACAGCAGGCGCGCACCCGTTGGGGGGCGCTCGCCTGGACGCTGGTGGCCGTCTCGCTGCTGGCGACCATCGTGCTGGCGGCCTTCACCAGCTTCGCGCTGGTGGGCATGTCGCTGCTGCTGGTGGCGGTCGTCGCGCTGTTCGTGGCCTCCGAAATGCCCTCGCGCACCCCGCTTGGGGTGGGCCTGCTGCAAGGAATGGCGGCGCTGCGGGCGCAGTTGCTCACCCAACAGTTCGAACTGCTGCCCAAGGGCGGCGAAGTGGCGCAGGTTTCGCAGGTGCTGCCGTATGCCGTCGTCTTGGGCGGCTACGAACGCTGGCTGCAAGCCCTGGTGCAGGTGGAAGACGCGGCGGTGCCCGACAACACCGAGCTGGGCTGGTACCAGGCCCCGGAATCCTGGCAGATGTCCGACCTGCCGAACTCGCTGCGGGCGTTCATCGTCACCGTGCAGGGCACGCTGTTCTCCCGCTGAGCGGTCAAAGAACCGGCTCAGCGCCGGACAAAATCCAAACGCTGGCGGCGCAACTCGTCCAGCTCCGGGCTGGGCAGCGGCTCCAGCGCCTCGCCAAGAGCCAGCTCCAGCAGCCAGTCGGCCAGCTCCGGGTTGCGGGCCAGCACCGGGCCGTGCGGATAGGTGCCGATAACCCGGCCGGCCACCGCGCCTTCCGTGCCGTCGCCGGAGTTGCCGACGCCGATTTCCACTTTGGCAAGGGGTTTCACCCCAGCGCCGAGCTTGGTGTAGCCGCCGTGGTTCTCGAATCCGGTTATCAGCGTCGCGCCGCCGCCCGGCTTTTCCCAGCGGGTGAGGATTTCCCCCACCGCCCGCTCCGGGCCGCGCCGGGTGTCCACGTCCAGCAAGCCCAAGCCTTCGATGACGCGGTCGTCGTCGCCCACCGTGAACGTGTTGCCGGTGATCTGGTATCCGGCGCACACCGCGAACAGCACCGCGCCGTTTTCCACCGCCTGGAAGAGCCTGCCGTCTTCGCGCAGCAGCCGCACGGCGGAAATCTGGGCGGCGTCTTCGCCCCCGCCCAGCAGGTAGAGCAGCCCGTCGGGCGGCACCGGCTCGCCGGGCTCCACCCGCACCAGCTCGGATTGGTAGCCGCGCCAGCGCAGCCGGGCGTCGAGAACCATGGCGTTGCCTTGGTC
>JAISTI010000187.1 GCA_031272685.1 Propionibacteriaceae bacterium
CGCTGGTGGCGCGCACCAGCGCAACTTGGCTTTCCAACTGGGAGCGCACCAGCCGCAGCTCGTCGCCGCACGCCCCCGACAGCGGCGGCAGGCCGTCCGGGTCGATCCCGTATTCGAAAAGCAGCGCCAGGGCGCACTTCCAGGGGTACTTGATGGCCGAGTCCCCGCCGGGCAGCCAAAACCCCGGCAGGTGCCAGGCACGTGCGAACTCCAGCGGGTTTTCACCAAGGACGAGTAGCTCTCCGCCCCAAATCGTCCCGTCGTCGCCATAGCCGGTGCCGTCCAACACCAGGTACGCGCCCGCCGGGCTTCGCACCTCCGGGTGCCGCGCCCGCGCCTCGGCAAGCAGCGAAAGCGCGTGGGCGTGGTGGTGCTGCACCTCCAGCACCGGCACTTCGCGGCGTTCGGATTCGCGGTAAGCCCAGGCGCGGGCGGCGTAGCCGGGATGCTTGTCGCAGACGATCAAGTCCGGCTCGCGCCGGTGGGTCTTGAGCAGTTGGGCCACGCTCTTCTCGAAAGCGGCCTGGGTTTCCAGCGAGCCCATGTCGCCGATGTGCGCCGAAAGAAAGGCCATTCCGTCGCGGGTGAGGGCGAAGGTGTTCTTCAGCTCCCCGCCGGCGGCCAGCACCGCCTTGTCGCTGATGCCGAGCTGCACCGGCAGCGGGGCGTAGCCGCGGGAGCGGCGGATGGGCGCGACACCGTCGTGGGCTGCCTGGGCCACCGAGTCTTCCACCGGCACGTAGATGTCGCGGTCGTGGGTCAGGAAGGCGTCGACGATGTGGCCGAGGTCGCGCACCGCCGCATCGTTTTGGTAAGTCAGCGGCAGGGTGGACGAGTTGGCGCTGGTGGCGACCAGCACGTCATCTGGTTCCAGCAGCAGATGGTGAACGGGCGCGTATGGCAGCATGATTCCGACGTCGTCCAGGCCGGGAGCGACAGCCGGGGCGAGGTCGTAGCTTTCGGACATCGGCAGCAGCACGATGGGTGCGGCCAGGCTGGCGAGTTCGCGCTCAGAATGCGGGTATTCGGCCAGGTCGGCAAGCCGGGCGGCGGCTCCAAGCGATCCGGCCATCACCGCCAGCGGCTTGCCAGGGCGGCGCTTGCGCTCGCGCAAAGTGGTGACGGCCTGCTCGTCGCGGGCGTCGCACATCAAGGTGAACCCGCCGATGCCTTTCACTGCGAGGATTTTCCCTTGCCGGATGAGCTTTTTCGCTTCCAACAGCGGGTCGGCGCATTGCATTTCGCGCCCGTCCGGGCCAGCCAGCCAGAGCCGCGGGCCGCAATCCCAGCAAGAGACCGGCTGGGCGTGGTAGCGGCGGTTGAAGGCGTCGTGGTATTCGCGCTCGCAGGCGGGGCACATCGGAAACCGGGCCATCGTCGTCAACGGCCGGTCGTAGGGCACGTCTTCGATGATGGACAGCCGGGGGCCGCAGTTGGTGCAGTTGATGAACGGGTAGCGGAAACGCCTGTCTTGCGGGTCGGCAAGCTCGCGCAGGCAGTCGGAGCAGGTGCCGATGTCCGGGGAGATGAGGGTGACCGCGCCGGGGCGGCGAACTGAGGCGACGATCCGGAAACCGCCCTCGTAGGGGTTTATCGGAATCTCGGTTTCGGCGAATCCGGAAATCCAAGCCAGCGGCGGCGGGTCTTCGCGCACGGCCAGCAGGAAGGCGTCCACTTGTTCGCGCGCGCCCTGCGCCTCGATGAAGACCGAGCGGTCGTCGTTGCCGCAGAAGCCGGTGACGGCGAACCAGCGGGACATCCGGGCGACATGCGGGCGGAAGCCGACTCCCTGCACGACTCCGTGCAGCACCACCCGTTTGCGGATCATGGCGCTGGCTGAACGGGGAGGATTATTCGGCCGGGGGCGCTTCGGTGGCCGGGGCGGGCGGCGCCTCGGCGGCCGGGGGCGCTTCGGTGGCCGGAGCCGGCGCTTCCACTGCCGGGGCGGACTCCGGCGCGGTGGCGGCGCCCGTCGGCTGGTTCACTTCCTCTTTGAATTCGCGGATGGCCTGGCCGGCGCCTTTGCCGAGGCTGGCGATTCTGGCGCCGCCGAAGAGCAGCACGGCCACACCGATCAGGATGACCCATTCCCATCCCCCGAGACTCATATATCCTCCTTGATTACGGCTAACGTTACCCGAACCGGGGAACTAAGGGTAGACCCACGGGTTTGGCACGCACTCGTTCAGCGCGTTTATTTGGTCGGCCATCACCGGCGCTGTTTCACCCGGCCCTGGGCATTTGGCGGCCTTCTTCCCGATTGCCAACCCCGCGCCGTGGTTCACCAGGTATTGCTGCCAGCTCGCCAGGTCGAACTCCGGTGTGGGCGAGCCCCAGGAGATGGAGTTGAGGGCCACCACGCCGTCGGCGAATCCCACTGGCGAGCCCGCCAGGGTGCTCACCTCGAACACGAAGTCGGCCTTCTTCTGGCTTTTCACCAGGACGAATTGCACCTTGCCTTTGCCCGCCCAGCTTTTCGGGTTGTTGAGTATCGCGGCGATCTGCTGCGCCACCTGGTCGGGATCCAGCTGCGAGAAGGTGTCGGTGCGGACGATGTAGCGGTATTCCTTGCCCAGCCCGGTGGGCGAGCCGATTGCCAGCGTGGAGTACCCGTACTCGTTCTGCGGGGTGGGCGTGGGGGTGGGCGTCGGCGTCGGGGTGGGAGTCGGCGTGGGCGTCGGCGTCGGCGTTGGGGTGCGTTTCGGGGTGGGGGTGGGGGTGGGGGTGCTGGTGGGCAGCGGCCGTCCCCAAGCGTCCTCGGTGGGATCCCCGGCGACGGTGACAGAGCCGCTCAGCACCGCCGCCCAGACCCCGCCGGCCAGCAGCAGGGCGAGCACCAGCGTCCCCAGCACCACCCACGGGGCAATGGAACGCTTCTCCACCCTTTTACCCTATGCCAGGGTGCCGCCGAGTTTGGCCAGCAGCAGCGCCTCAGCGAGGACGCATTTTTGCAGCATGCCGAGGTGTACGGACTCGTTTCCGGAGTGCGCCCGCGAATCCGGGTCTTCCACCCCGGTGATCAGCACCTGGATGCCGGGGAACTCCGCCTCCAGCTCGGTTGTGAGCGGGATGGAGCCGCCTTGGCCGACGAGTTTGCATTCCGCCCCGAAAGCCTCGCTCAGCGCCCAGGCGGCGTCTTTGGCAATCGGCGAATCGGTGTCCGCCAGGTAACCCTGGCCGTATTCGCCACGCTCGATTTCCAACTCCGCCCCGAAGCGCGGCTGGGCCTGCAGGTGCGCCACCAGCGCGTCCTGGGCGGCCAGCGCGTCCACCCCCGGCGGCACCCGCAGGCTCAACTGGGCTTTGGCTACGGGAATCATGGTGTTGGAAGATTCGGCGACGGAGGTGGTGGCGAAGCCGATCAGGTCGATGGCCGGCTTGAACCAGAGCCGGTCGGCCACCGAGCCGGTGCCGGCCAGCCGCAGGCCGGGGACGGTGTCGGCACCCAGGTGGATTTCACTTTCGGGGAAGTCGACATCGGAGCTGCCGACCGCCTCCAGGCCGGGCACGCAGACATCGCCGTTGGCGTCGTGCAGGGTGGCGATCAGGCGGGCCAGCAGCAGCGGGGCGTCGAGCAGCGGCCCGCCGAACATCCCGGAATGCACCGCGTGGCCGGCGATGCGCAGGGTGAGGGTGATGCCGGTCATGCCGCGCAAGCTGGTGGTGAGGGCGGGCACGTCCACCGCCCAGTTGTCGGAGTCGGCGATGACGACGGCGTCCGCCGCCAGCTCGCCCGCGTATTTGGCAAGAATCTGGCCGAAGGTGGCCGAGCCGGCCTCTTCCTCGCCCTCGATGAAGAACGCCACTCCCACGCCGAGCGCGTCGCCCAGCGCCCGTAGCGCCGCGACATGGGTGACGACCCCGGCCTTGTCGTCGGCCGCCCCGCGGCCGAACATCCGCTCGCCGATAATGGTCGGCTCGAAAGGCTCGGTGTCCCAGTCGGCCGCCACCGGCTGCACGTCATGGTGGGCGTACAGCAGCACCGTCGGCGCGCCCGCCGGGCCGGGAATCCGCCCGATGACGCCAGGACCGCCCAGCTCTCCGGAGTCGGCGCTTTCCTGCACCACCTGCACTCCCTGCGCGCCCACCGCGCGCAGCAGCCCGGCCACGTATTCGGCGGAGCGCCGCTTCGCGTCCGGTGGCGCGGACGGCGCCAGGTAGGAGGGGATCCGCACCAAGTCTTCCAGCTCGCTAACGGCTTGCGGGAACTGTTCGGCCACGCGCTCGCGCAGCCCGGCAATCGAAATACTCACCCGCTTAGTCTATGGCCGCCATGGCGGGCGCGCCCCACCCCGGCCGGGCGCGGCGAGTGCCCGCTAGGCGTCTTCGGCGATGACCACGCAGAGCTGGCGCGGGCCGTGCACGCCCTCGACACGCTGCAGCTCAATGTCGGAGGTGGCAGAGCCGCCGGAGATGAAGGTGAGGGGGCGGCCGTCCAGCACCGACTGCTTCAGCCGGGCCATCGCCTCGGGAACGTCCGAGACCACCTGGCTGGCCGCTACCACGCATACGTGGATGTCGGGGACGAGGGTGAGCGCCCGTCGGCCTTGGTCGGGGGCGTGGTCGAGGACGATGGTGCCGGTGGAAGCGATGCCGACGCGGGCCGCCGTCACCACCGCGTCAGTGTCGTTCAGCTCATAGTTGGACAGCGGCGGGTCATCCCGGTGGATTTTGAGTTTCGCCGCGCTGACGGCGTGCGCCCAGGATTCGTCCAGCCCGGCGGGCAG
>JAISTI010000191.1 GCA_031272685.1 Propionibacteriaceae bacterium
GCGGGCGTGCAAACCCCGGCAGTCGGGGCGATGACCGCCCAAATCGTGCCCTCCCGGCATCTGATGCGCGTCAACTCGATCAGCTCCACCGTGCAGCCCGTCATCTTCCTGGTCGCCCCGGCGCTGGCGGCCTATCTGCTGAACGTGCTGGAGCTGAAATGGATCTTCCTGATCGACCCGATCGGAGCGGCGCTCGCAATCAGCCTCACCGCGCTCATCCCACTGGCGAAGGTCGCCCGGCCCGACGACGACGCCAAACCCGCATACTTGCGGGATTTGGGACAAGGCCTGCAATACGCCTGGAGGCGCCTGGACTTGCGGCGCATCATGTGGCTGGTCATCGTCACCTTCCTGGTGTTGGTGCCGGCCGGAAATCTGCTGCCGGTGGTCATCAAGCAAGAATTCGGCGGCGACACCTGGAAACTTGCGGCCGTGGAGGTCGCGTGGTCGGTCGGCATGATGGCCGGCGGTGGGATTCTGGCCCTCTGGGGCGGGTTGAAACAGCGGATGCTGATGATCCTGCTCTCCACCTACGCCATGGCGGTGCTCACCATCGCCCTGGGCGTGTCCTACTGGTTCTGGATGCTGACCGCGTTCACGCTCGTCTTCGGCATGGCGACGCCGTTCTTCTGGACGACGGCGATGACCGCCGTGCAGGAAACCGTCGAGCCGCACTTCCAAGGACGGGTGCTCAGCCTGGCAAACCTGGTGATGGCGCTGGCCGCCCCCATCGGCGTGCTGATAGCCGGGCCGCTCGCCGACGTGGTGAGCGTCTTCACCGTCTTCCTCGGCTGCGGCATGCTCGGCCTGCTCGCCACGATGGCTCTGAGCCTGCGCCTGCCCCAACTGGCCCCGGCGCTGCCTTCGGAGCTTCGCCCCTCAGACACCATGTAGGCGCGCCATAACACTCAGCCGATGGACTTGCCCACGGAGCGCAGGCGCTCGCAGGCCTCCACCACGCGCTTGGCCATGGCGTCTTCGGCGATGGCGCCCCAGGCGCGCGGATCGTACTTCTTCTTGTTGCCGACTTCGCCGTCTACCTTGAGCACGCCGTCGTAATTCTTCAGCATGAAATCCGCGACCGGGCGGGTGAAGGCGTACTGGCAGTCGGTGTCGATGTTCATCTTGATGACGCCGAAATCGACCGCGTCGGAGATCTCTTGGTCGGTGGAGCCGGAGCCGCCATGGAAGACCAGGTCGAAGGGCTTGTCAACGCCGTATTTGGCGCCCACCGCGTCCTGGATTTCCTTGAGCACCTCGGGGCGCAGCTTCACCGCGCCCGGCTTGTAGACGCCGTGCACGTTGCCGAAGGTGAGGGCGGTGATGTAGCGGCCCTGCTCGCCCAGGCCGAGGATCTCGACGGTGCGCAGGCCGTCATCTACGGTGGTGTAGAGCTTCTCGTTGATCTCGGCGGCCACGCCGTCTTCTTCACCGCCGACCACGCCGACCTCGATTTCGAGGATCTGGTGGTTGTATTTGGTCAGGGCGATCAACTCGTGGGCGATGGCGAGGTTTTCTTCCATCGGGATGGCCGAGCCGTCCCACATGTGCGACTGGAACAGCGGCTCCTGGCCGGCGTCCACGCGCTCTTTCGAGATTTGCAGCAGCGGGCGCACGTAGGTGTCGAGCTTGTCCTTGGGGCAGTGGTCGGTGTGGACGGCGATGTTGACCGGATAGTTTTTCGCGACGATATGCGCGTATTCGGCCAGCGCCACCGCGCCGGTCACCATGTGCTTGATGGTGGGGCCGGAGGCGTACTGCGCGCCGCCGGTGCTCACCTGGACGATGCCGTCGGCCCCGGCTTCGGCGAAGCCGGCGATGGCGGCGTTGAGAGTCTGGGACGAGGTGACGTTGATGGCGGCGAGGGCGTAGCTGCCCTTCTTGGCGGCGTCAATCATCTCGGCGTACTTCTCTGGGGATGCAATGGGCATTTGGGTCTCCTTGGGTGAAATCTTCGGCTCCCATCTTATGCCCATCCGCGCGCTGCCTTCACCCATAACGCCGGGACGGCCCCCCGCTTTCGCGGAGGGCCGCCTCGTTATGCGAAGAAGAAGCTCACTTCACCGTGATGGTGTACTTCTTCGTCTTATTGCCGGCTTTGACGACCAGGACATCCTTGCCCTTCTTAATCGCCTTCAGACGGCCTGCCTTGTCAACGCCCACAATCGAGGCCTTGGTGGTGGAGTACTTCACCTTGACACCCAGCGCGTTGGCCGAGGTGTACTTGCCGGTGACGTAGACCTTCTGGCCGACGGTCATCGTGGTGGGCACGTTGGATGCCGAAACCTTGGTGACCTTCGACTTGCTGGACGAGACCACCTTCACCTTGATGGTGGCCTTCATCGCCTTGCCGTTGGCGTTCTTCTTCTTGGAAGTGGCGGTGATGGTGACGGTGCCGGCCTTGAGGGCCTTCACCTTGCCGCTGGCGGCCACAGTGGCGATCTTCTTGTTGGAAGACTTCCAGGTGACGTCGCCGCCGCGGTACGTCGGGGCGACCGAGCCCTTGAAGTACACGCCCACCGGGATGGTGAACGTCTTGCCCTTCTTCAGCACCACCGACGCCTGCGAGAACTTCACCTTGGTGACGAACGGGCCCTTGGCCTTGGCGGTGGAGGTGGACGACGGCGAGGGGCTCGGCGTCGGCTTCGGAGCCACCGAGGTGGCGCCCGCGGTGGCCGTCACGTAGGTGTCCAGGTTCGCCGCGTAGGCCTGCGAGTAGGAGCCGACCGTGATGCCGGAGACGCCCTGGAGGGACGCCAACTGCGCGAACGGCGCCGACTTCGTGACCGTGGTCAGGATCCGCGTCGCGGAGCGCTGCAGGTCGCCCAGGCGCATCAGTAGGTAGTCGCCCGCGACGTTGACGTCGAAGGAGACCAGGCCCGGATAGGAGCCCACCAGGTTGGTGATGGTGATGCCGGCCGCCTGGTCGGCGGTCATGCCGTAGTCCTCCGGGTTGGCGATCACGTCGGAGACGTAGTCGTAGGCGTCGTCGACCGTGGGGAACTGCGCCAGCTCGCTGCCCGGGGTGAGCGTCGGCGTGCCGAACCAGCCGCCGCCGGTGCCGGTGCCGGAAAGGTACGGCGTGGTGGCGATGGCGGTGGCGTCGACCGTGGTGGTGATCACCTGGGTGCCGGTGGCGCTCGGGGTAAGGTTCCCGAAGCTCCAGTAATAGGCCGCGGCCGACGGGAACGGAGTCGTCGAGCCGGGGACGTAAATCATGACCGGCAGGCCGAAGTAGTCGATCGTCGGCGCTTGGGCCGTGGACGCGGCGATGACGGAGGCCGCCGAGCCGCCCGGCTCAATCAGGTCGTTGCCGGCGTACATGTTGGAAATCACGTCGCCGCAGCCGCCCCAGTCGGTCATCACAGTGCCCTTGAAGCCCCACTCGCCGCGCAGGATGTCGGTGAGCAGGTCGTAGTCGCCGGCCACGCAGGTGCCGTTGACCTTGTTGTAGGAGCTCATGATGGCCATCGGCTGCGCGATCTTCACCGCCAGCTCGAAGCCCTTGAGGTAAATCTCCCGCAAGGCCCGCTCGTTGATGGTGTCATTGCCACCGGAGCGGTCGGTTTCCTGGTTGTTGCCGTTGTAGTGCTTGAGCGTGACGCCCACGCCGTTGTTCGACTGCACGCCGAGGGTCATGTAGGCGGCCGTCTGGCCGGCGATGAGCGGATCCTCGGAGTAGTACTCGAAGTTGCGGCCGCACAGCGGGTCGCGGTGGATGTTCATGCCGGGCGCCAGCCACAGC
>JAISTI010000225.1 GCA_031272685.1 Propionibacteriaceae bacterium
GATGCCGTCCGAATAGTCGTTGGCGAGGTTGGAGCCGACTTGCACGGCCAGCGCGACGACCAGCGCGAGGATGGCGAGCAGCCAGTTGAAGGAGTGCTCCCACCAGGCGATGCCGCTGCCGGCCACCACCGGGGAGATGGCCGCCGGGAGGGTGCGCAGCCGGGCCCCCTCGACCCATTCAGCGGCCGTCGCCATCGAATTCCTTTCGCAAACTTGCCCGGTCTATCTTGCCACCCGGATTGCGCGGCAGCGAGCCGACCCGGCGGATTTCCTTGGGCATTGCGGCCCGTTCCAACTGCCCGCCGAGCAGCGCCAGCAATTCGGCGTCGGGGGCCGCGCTGGTGGTGGCGGCCACGATCCGCGCTCCGAAACGCGCGTCGGGCACGTCCAGCAGCGCCAGCACCTCGGGCCCGAGCAGCCGGTCGGCCACCGCCTGGGCTTGCGCGAGATCGACGTTTTCGCCGCCGGAGACGACCACGTCGTCGAGCCGTCCGGTCACGTACAGTTTGCCGCCGCGCAGGTAGCCGAGGTCGCGGGTGCGCACCCGCCCGTCCTCCAGCACCTGCCGGGTGGCCTCGGGATCGAGGCGGTAGCTCAGAAAGTTGCCAGGGCTGGCGATGGTCAACCGCTGTCCCCCATCCACCGGCTCGAAGCCCAGCTCCACCCCGGCCAAGGGGTAGCGGTCGTAGACGCACCCGCCGCAGGTTTCGCTCATGCCGTAGGTGATGACGACGCGCAGCCCGGCCTGGGCGGCCCGCTCCACCAGGCCTTCCGGGATGGCCGAGCCGCCGAGCAGGATGGCGTCGAACCCGGCGAGCCATTCGGAAGCTGGCGCGGCTGCCAGGGCCTTTAGCAGTTGCGCGGGCACCAGCGAGATGTATTTGCGGGCGAATCCGCCAAGCTCCGGGAGCGGCTCGACGAGCGAAGGGTCGGCAAACGAGGTGCCCAAGCCGGAAACCACCCCGCGGGCGAGCGTCATGAAACCGGCGATGTGGTGCACGGGCAGCGCGCAAACCCAGTGGCCCGGCCCGCCGAGGAAATCGTGGGTGGCGGCCACCATGAACTCGACGGCGGCGGCGCTGAGCAGCACGCCTTTCGGGTTTCCCGTCGAGCCAGAGGTGGCTATCGCTATCGCCGCTTCCGGGTGCTCCAGCGGCTCGTCCGGGGCCAGCATCGCCAGATACGGCTCCGGCCGCTCTTGCGGCACCACCCCGATACAGCCTTGCCCGGAAAGCGCCCGGCGCAAGCCCGCGGCGAGCCCGGCGCGGCTGACAATTTGCACCCCCAAAGTCTCGCATCTGCCGGCCCGGAACCGCCGCAAATGCTCGGTTTTGCATGATTTTCCAACATCATCAAATCTGTTCAGATTGGTATTGCATCAACTCGGCCGACAAGGGAATATCGCGGAAATAGCCGCCGTTGTGGATGTCGTGAGGCCCAACAAGAAGCCACGGCTGGCGCGCTTTAGCGCGCTCCTGCTCGCAATCATGTCGGTTGCGGCTTCGCTGGCGCTGCCCGGAGCTGGCATCAGCTCCGCCAGCGCCGCCCCAGACTACGGCGACTATCAAGTCGTCTACGAGGTCAACGACTTCTCCTTCCTCGGAAACACCACGGCGTACCCCAACGCGATCTACCAGAACTGCGTCGACTTCATCCAATACCCCGGTGGCGTCAGCACCAACGAGAAAATCCTGGCAAATCAGTGCACTTTGAAGCAGGCGCTCACCCAAGCCAATGGCAACGGCAAGGAAACCCTCATCACCATCGACGCCGATCAACTCGAAAACGACTACGACGTCGGATGCTTCACCAGCACCTCGACCAAGTGCGGCCAGGCCTACCGCAACCCGGTGGGCGCGCCGGTCATCAACCTGACGGGCATCACCGCCGACAGCCAACTGATGTGCGACGGCAGCACCCGCAGGTGCGGCTCGTACGACGTGGAGGCGGAAAAGGCCGCCTTCGAGGTCTACACCGCCAACAACGGCAATTTCATCACTATCGACTTCCAGGGGATGCTCGGCATCTCCACCTGGAAAGACTCCTCGCCGTACTACTCGACCATCGCCATCACCAGCTCGCAGGTGAAATTGCTCAACATCAACGGCATCCACTCCAACGAGACGGCCATCATGATTCCCGCGGTGAGCGGGCGGGCCACCGGCGACATCGAGATCGGCTTCGGCAGCACCGAAAACTACCTGAATACCGAGGTTCTAGCTGGCGCCGTCGAGGGCGGCTGGGGCTGGGCGCAGGGCAACTGGTCCACCGAGCGCTTCCTGGTGATCCAAGGCGAGCACGCCCCCGCGGGCTACACCGACAACAGCATCTATCTGCACGAATGGAGCATCGGCCACCTGTACGGCATCGACGCGGTCAACGGCTACGGCATCCTCTTCTCCGGCGCGAACGTCACCGGCTTCAAGGCCGAAGCCATCGAGGTGTACTCCGGGGTAAGCGGTAGTTGCATCGAGTCGGATATTTCGGGCTGCTACACCTCGGGCTTTTACGCCAATGGCACCGTCACGCTCACGAACATGGTGGTCGACGGCATGTGGGTGGTCGGCTCGCGCAGCGCCCGGCTGCCGGTCGCGCTCGCCGGCAGCGGGGTCACCATAAACACCGCGACCTTCAAAGACCTCTCGATGTCAGATTTGCGGGCGAACTCCGTGATGGACTTCAAGGACGCCACCGTCACCGCGCTGACCCTGACCGGGACCAACCCCACGACCCTCGGTTATTACTCCTACGTCATTGCCGACAATTCGGTTACGACCACCAACATCCTCAACTTTGCGGGCGCCAAGGTGAACAACCTCGTCATCGAGAAAACCGCCTTCGAAAGAGGGAACACCACCGCGCCCTGCTTCAACTTCGAGGGGGCGGTGGTGAACGGCATCACCGTCTCCGGGAACTCGTTCCGCAACAACACGTGCGGCACCTACGGCGTTTTCAACTTCCACTCCGCCACCCCGGCCACCACCGTCACCAAGCCGGTCGCCTTCACCAACAACAAGTTCGAAACCAACATCGGCGCGCAAGGCATCATCAATTTCTACCAGTCGACCGGCATGTGGCTGAAGATCACCGGCAACACATTCAAGGAGAACTACACCTCCAGCCAGGCCGGCGGAACCAACCCGGCCTGGGGCGGGCAACTGGTGCTCGGCGCGTCCGGCTACTACCTCGACGCGAACAGCGCGCACGGCTCGATCGTGGACAGCAACGAATTCACCAACTACGCCGACACCACCATCTACGTGCAGACCGCCATCTTCTGGCGCGGCGACGTCGACAACGCCTCCAAGTGGGGGTCGGCAAAACAGTCGAACCTGCAGATCACCGGCAACACTTTCAAGGGCTACACCGGCACCGCGATTTACCTGCGCGACGTGGGCGGGGTGCTGGTGCGCTACAACACCTTCCTCGCGTCCAACGCGCACGCGGCCAAAGGCTCGGCCTACCCGTACTTCGCCGACGAGAACATCAACCCCAGCGCCAACCCGGCCAACAGCGCGCCGCGCTTCCTCCTGAACGTCACCTACGCCAACCAGGAAGCACTGCCCTGGACGATGGAACCCGGCTTCGCAGACTCGGCCGGCTACAAGGTGTCGCAGTATCAGTGCCAGGCGACCATCTCGGTGGACCTGGGCATCAACACCGTCACGCCGCAGATCGTCGACTATTACGCCTCGGCCAACGAGGGCATTCCCGGCACACCGCTCAAGTCGGTCACCTACACTGTCGCCACCAGCCTGGCGGGCATGGAAGTCTCCTTCAAGCTGACCGACGTGGCCGGCAAATACATCCGCACCCAGGTGCACTATCAAGACTCCAACGGGGTGTGGCAGTCGTCGCAGTTCTCCACCGCGGCGCTCATCCCGAACCTGCAATGCGTCACGCCCAGCTTCACCATCACCAAGAAGGCGTATTCGGACGCGCAGATGACCATCGAGATACCCGACGGTGGCGAGGTATCCGAAGGCCAGACGGTCTATTGGAAGTACAGCGTCACCAACAAATTGCTGCTCCCGAACGAAAACCTGCCGGTGATCGTGTCTGACGACCACTACACCGGCAAATTCGCTCCCGTCATCTGCACTCTGTCCGTCCCGCCGGGCGAGACGGTTTCGAGCTGCACCTTCAGCCAGACGGTGACGGCCGAGGACGGCGCCGGCGGCGGGATCATCATCAGGCCCGACCCGCCGATCGCCACCGCGGAGCCGATGGAGCCCAGCGCGACCTCCGTCCCCACCGCGTCGGCGACCACCATCGAGCCGAGCGAAGTGAAGGTGTGACATGGGCAAACTGAAATCCTGGCTGACGGTGCTGGCCGTGATGCTGGCCTCCGCCGGGCTGGCGGCCGCCGGCACCACCTACGCCCGCTGGTCGGACACCCTCAGCACGAACGTCGGAAGCCTCGGCCAGGGCACGCTGAAACTCGGCTACATCGCCGCCAAAATCGAGCTGTTCAACGCCAACTCCGGCATGCCGGCGCTCAGCACTGCAAACAACGCCAACTTCGACAAGATCCTGACTTCCGTCTGCGGCGACCCGTCGGTGGACATGAACACCGACGAGACCGTCCTCACCACCTACCTGCTGGCCACCTACCTCATCCCGGTGCAGCTGGAAGGCGACAACCTGCGGGCCACGCTCACCATAACCTTCCCGGAATTGGGGGGCGTCTACCATCTGTACGGCCCCGATGAGGAGGAGATCGTCTACGGGGAGATGAACCCGGATGATCCGGTCTCGGTCAACGCCGTCAAAGGCACCTACAAGCTCACCCAGGCCTACCAGCCGGACTGCTCCGGCATCTGGTTCACCGAGCATCAAAACACCTTCGGCGAGTTCTCCGCCACCCTCACCCAGGAGCGTGGCTGATGAAGAAACTCGCGCTCTTGCTGGCCGTGCTGCTCGGGGCGGCCATCGGCACCGGCGGCACGCTGGCGCTGTGGTCGGACGCCACCTCCGTGGCCGGCATCACCACCGGCTACCAAGTACCTTCCGCGCAGCTGCTCGGGGCGGACGATTCGCTGATCGATCTGGCCTCCGATGACGACACCGCGCTGCAATTCTCCTTCACCTCCGAGGACGAGAGCGACTACCTGCCGGACGCCCTGCAGATGTATGTCCAAGACTTCGCCAACGGGGAGGCGAAGGCCGCCTGGCTGTTCCAATTGCAGTTCGACGCTTACGGCACCGTTGGCATGCGCTATTCGGTGCGGTTGCCGCGCGTCCTGAACTCCGGCGACTACTGGAGCGAAGACCTGCGGCTGTTCAAGGTGGACACCACCGACGAGCGCGTGGCCGAAGCCAGTTGCACAGCCGGCAGCGACGCCATCCCGGCGAGCCAACCCACCCTGGAAGAGAGCTACCCGGTGTTCACCGACTCGTTCGCGCAGACCAAGAGCCAGACGCATTACTGGTGCCTGTACGCCGAATACCACGCGCCGTCCTACACCAATACCGCCACCGCGACGGTGGACGTGTTCGATTCGGACAGCGATTTCACGCAGACGGACACCTGGACCGGCTACTTCCCCGCCGACACAGCGCAGGAGCCCACCCGCACTTTCACCTTCAACGTCGAGCCCTTCAACGGGAGTACGACGTGACGCCAACAAGCTTCCGTTCGGGAATAAACAACCCTTCCGGACAGTTTAGAAAACAGAGAAAGGTATGAGGCGCACGCGCCTTTGACAAGGAGAAACAAATATGAACAACGAATCTGAACGCAGGTCGCGCCGCTTCAAAGGGGCCATCGCCGGTATCGCGGGCATCGCCCTGCTGCTGGGCGGGGGCACCACCTTCGCCTACTGGCAGGAGGAGACGCAGACCAACATCGGCTCGCTCTCGGCGGGCACGCTGGATTTGACGTCGGACACTTCGGTGTATGTCTATGACATTTCCGGTGACGCCGATGGCCGCACCTCCACCACCGGGCTGAATTATGCGGGCAAGCTGATCGGCTCGAAGTCGACATCCAACCAAACGGTCGTTTCTGGCCTGGGCAGCGTCAAGCCGGTGCCCGGCGATACCTATGAGGTGGACCTGAAAAACATCCAGTTCAAGCTGGACGGCGATCACATCTCCGGCTCGCTGAACATCAAGTCCAGCAACACCAGCCTGCCGACCTACTGGGCGGTCAAGTACACCCTGAAGAAGGGCTCCACTACCGTGTCAGGCCATGACAATCAGGACGCCAGCAATATCTTCTCCGGCAGCGGGCTGACCCTCAACGGCTTGGACGTCTCGTCCTCGACCCAGACGTACCACCTCTACATCACCGCCAGCTATCCGGATACCGTCAGTGGCAATGGTTCGGCTTCGCTTATGAACTTTGGCAACTTCACCGTGACGCTGAAGCAGAACGAGCGCCCGTCCGCCACTCCGAGCCCGACGGTGCCGGCGTAATAAGCCATCCATGAGAGGGGTTGCGAAATGACCGCCAGCACCGCCGAACTGCCCGCCCGCGCGCTCACCGGGACCGCCGGAGAGCCGCGGGGCGCGGAGGCGCAAACCGCCGCCGCGCCGGCCGAGACGCAGGCGCCCAAGAAGAAGAGCGTGTTCAAGCGCGCCATCTCCTGGGTGACGACCATGCTCATGGTCGCCTTGCTCGGCTTGGGCGTGGTGCTGGCGGTCATTCCCGCTATGCATGGCGGCACCGCGCTGACGGTGCTGACCGGTTCAATGACCCCGACCATCCAGCCCGGCGACATCGCCGTGGTGTACGCGGTGGACGGTTTCGACGACGTCGAGATCGGCGACATCGTCACCTTCATGCCCAA
>JAISTI010000230.1 GCA_031272685.1 Propionibacteriaceae bacterium
GGATACCAGCCCGGCGCCGCCATCACCGGCATCCAAAGCGACATCCACCTGTACCCCGTCTGGCAGCCCATCACCCACAAGGTGCGGTTCCTCGACGGCAGCCAAGAGGCGCTGCCGGCGGCCACCGTCAACCACGGCGGCAAAGTGCTGCCCGCCCAAGCCCTCGCCGACACCGGCGATAAGACCTTCGTCGGCTGGTATTACAACGGCGCGCCGTTCAACTGGGAAACCGCCATCGAAAAAGATTACGACCTGATAGCCGAGTGGGCGGTGAAAGCCACCCCGCCGCAGCCAACCCCGACACCGGAACCCAGCCCCCAGGCCACCCAGGAGGCGACCCCGACGCCCAAACCGAGCGCAACCGGCGACGATTGCGACGCGGGCGACGCAGACGCCTGCCAGAGCGCCACCCCCACGCCGAGCGAGACGGCGAAAAAGAAAGACCTGGCGTACACCGGATCTGACGTCCTCGGCTTGCTCGCCCCGGCGCTGGCGCTGGCGGTCCTCGGCGGCACCGCCCTGCTCGCCCGCCGCCGCCGCTGACGGGCCACCCTGGAGCAGCCGTCGAGCGTCAACGACAAATGCCTTGGCCCCACTCCGCAAGGAGCGGTTGGTTGGGTAGGATTGCAGACACTGCAGGAGAGTGCTCGGGGAGGGCACATGGTCACGGGAGGACGCATGGGTAAAGCCCGAGGCGCGGCGGCCGCGGCATCCGCCGCCTTGTTGGCGGTGTTGTACGCCGGATTCGCGCACGTCACACCCGCGTCGGCGGACAATATCGTCCCCTTCGCCCAGCGCTACAGCACAAACGCCAACGGGGCCATCCTCACCATCGGCAACAACCTGCTCGACTGCCCTGACTCCGCCGCGAACTGCGCCGCCGCCCGGGCAGGTGGCTCCTACAACAACAACGCCTTCGTGATGGATTTCCTGGACGCCGACTCCGACCCGTCCACTTTCTCCTCCTCCTCCTCGAACCTGTCCCTGCCCACCGGGGCGCAAGTGCTGTGGGCGGGCCTCTACTGGGGGGCGCGGCTGAACCACGGCTCCCAAGGGTCCGACGCCTCCGGCACCCGCACCCAGATGAGCCTGCTGGTGCCAGGCGCGGCCAGCTACCAGACCATCACCTCCCAGCAGGAGTACGGCCCGAACTCGTCCAGTTCCAACGCCTACCAAGAGTTTGCCGACGTCACCTCCCTGGTGCAGGCCGCCGGCAACGGCGACTATTGGGGCGCGAACGTGGTGGCCGCCACCGGCGAAGACCGCTACGCCGGCTGGTCCCTCACCGTCGTATATGAGGCGCCGGGAATGCCCCTGCGAAACCTCACCGTCTTCGACGGCTTTGACTACATCGCCTCCGGCACCACAAAATCCGTCACCGTCTCCGGTTTCAAGGCGCCGCTGTCCGGCACCGTGGACGCCCAGCTCAGCATCGTCGCCTACGAGGGCGACCTCAACACCACCGGCGACTACACCCGCCTCAACAACTACCAGCTCGCCACCGCGCTGTCCCCCGGCTCCAACTTCTTCGACTCCGCCAACGGGCTGAACGGGCTGAACGTCACCACCCGCACCCCGGCCTACAAGAACATGCTCGGCTTCGACATCAAGAACCTCGGCATCTCCGGCGCGATCGGCAACGGCGACACCTCCGCTACCTTCACATTCAACTCGAACGGCGACGTCTACCTTCCCGGGCTGCTCGGCCTGGCCATCAACCTGTACGCCCCCGACTTCACCTCCTCCACGAAGTCGGTGGTGAACCTCTCCGGCGGTTCTGGGCCCGCCAAGCCCGGCGACATCCTGCAGTACACCTTGGAATACACCAACACCGGGCAAGACCCGGCGGTGAACCTCGTCTCCACCGACCCGCTGCCGGCGAACGTCACCTATGTGCCCGGTTCGCTGGTGGCCATCTCCGACCCCGGCCTGACCAACACCCCGCTCACCGTCTCGGACGCCGCCGACTACGACCGCGGCGAATACAACGCCGCCACCCGCACCATCACTATGCGTATCGGCTGCGGCAATTCCTGGTGCGGCTCCCCCGGCAGCGGCTATGAGAGCGCCACCCAGCTGAACGTGGGCGATTCTTCGTACTTCCAGTTCCAGGTGTCAGTAGACGCGGCCGCCGGCGGCACCACCCTGACCAACATCGCCCATCTGGCCTACCAGACCGGCACCACCGGGGTGAACGCCGACTACTCCACCGCCCCGGCCACCACCCCTGTCTCGCGGATCGCGGACGTGGCCATCACCAAGACCATGTCCCCCTCACCCGCCATCGCCGGCCAAGCCGGCGCCACCACCCTCACCGTCACCAACGCCGGGCCGAACACCGCCACGAACGTCGTCATCACCGACCCGCTGCCCGCCAACTACACCGCCTCGTCGGTGACCCCGACGGTCACCCCCGCCGGGAGCGCCAGCCCCACCTGCACCCTCGACACCTCCGTCACCTGCACCCTGCCCAGCCTGCCGGTGGGGACGACGGTGCAAGTGCAGATCGCCGGAAAACCGGATTCCTCCTCCCAAGACACCACGCTCTCCAACATTGCGACGGTGTCCACCGACGCCTACGACCCGAATATGGCCAACAATGTGGCCTCCGTCTCCATCTCCATGACCCACCAGGCCGACCTCGCGGTGGCGAAGACGCCCGCCACCAGCACCGCCGCTCCCGGC
>JAISTI010000088.1 GCA_031272685.1 Propionibacteriaceae bacterium
CATTCGGCTCGTTACGATAAGGGGCATGTACACCCCCACCCACTACCAGATGCCTGACGCGGCAATCCAAGAGTTGCTGCGCAGCCCGAATTCTGGTGATTTGATTACGCAGACGGAGAACGGGATCTCCGCCACCTACACGCCGTTCTTGTACGACCCGGACATGAGCGAGCTGGGATCGTTGATCGGCCATTTGGCCTGGCTCAACGACGATTGGAAGCACACCGGCCGCGAATGCCTGGTGATCCTGCACGGCCCGGAGGCTTATCTGCACTCTGATTGGCTGCGCGAGCCGGACGAGGAGCAGGTGGTGGCCATCACCAACTTCGTCACCGTCCACTGCTACGGCGAGCTGATCGTGCACACCGACCCGGATTGGGCGCTGGACGCCGTCCGGCGGCTGTCTTCGATGTTCGAGCCCGCCTACGAGCTGCTGGAGGTTCCGGAGCGGCTGCTGGAAGGCATGATGAAGGCGATGGTCGCCGTCGAGGTGCGCATCAAGCGCATCGAGGGGCACGCCCGGATGAGCCAGAAGAACTCCCCGGAGCGGCTGCGCAAGATCATCGCCGGGCTGCGTTCCATCGGCGACACCTCGGTGTCGCAGTGGATGGAAGACTATTCGCTGCCGTATGCCATCGAGAAGGACAAGCTGGTGCAGGCCGCCGCCGCGCGGCGCAAGCCCCGCAATCCGGCCGAGCACGAGTAGGGCGCGCGCTGCGCTAGAGCCCCGTCAGCGGACGGTGAACCCGGCTTGGCGCAGGGCAGCTTTTACCTCGGCGATGGTGAGCGTGCCGTAATGGAACACGCTCGCCGCCAGCACCGCGTCGGCGCCCGCCTGGGCGGCGGCCACGAAGTGCTGGGGGCCGCCCGCGCCGCCGGAGGCGATCACCGGCACGTCCACCACGGACTTCACCGCGGCGATCAGCTCGATGTCGAAGCCGGCGGTGGTGCCGTCGGCGTCCATCGAGTTCAGCAGCACCTCGCCCGCGCCGCGTTCGCAAGCCTCTTTCACCCACCGCAGCGCGTCCAGCCCGGCCGGGCGGCGGCCGCCGTGGGTGGTGACGCCGAAGCCGGAAGGCTGGCCGGATTCGCGGCGGGCGTCCAGGGAGAGCACCAGCACCTGGTTGCCGAAACGGGCGGTGATCTCGTCGATGGCGGCCGGGTTTTCGATCGCGCCGGTGTTGATGCCGCACTTGTCCGCGCCCAGGCGCAGCAGCCGGCCCACGTCTTCGACGCCGCGCACCCCGCCGCCCACGCACAGCGGGATGAAAACCGTTTCGGCGGTGCGGGTAACCACCCCGTAGGTGGTTTCCCGGCCCTCGGCCGAGGCGGAAATGTCCAGGAAGACCAGCTCGTCGGCGCCTTCTTGGCCATATAGGGCGGCCAGCTCCACCGGGTCGCCGGCGTCGCGCAGATTCTTGAAGTTGACGCCTTTCACCACCCGGCCGTCGTGCACGTCCAGGCAGGGAATCACTCGCAGCGCCAAACTCATACCCCAATAATAGGAGTTCGCCCGCAAGTCCACGCCGGGGCGGACGGCGCGATATATGGTGGGGGCGATGGGCGAGGTGGACGATTTCACGCGGGGCTATCCGTTCGAGTTGGACGGATACCAGGTGGAAGCCTGCCAAGAACTTGCCGGCGGAAAAGGCGTGCTGGTGGCCGCCCCGACCGGCGCGGGCAAGACTCTCGTGGGAGAGTTCGCCGCGCATTTGGCCTTGTCAAGGGGCGAAAAGTGTTTCTACACCACCCCCATCAAGGCGCTGAGCAACCAGAAATACCACGACCTCGCCGCCCGCTATGGCCCCGAGCGGGTGGGGCTGCTCACCGGCGACACCGTCATCAACGGCGAGGCCGACGTGGTGGTGATGACCACCGAGGTGCTGCGCAACATGATCTACGCCGGCTCGCGCACGTTGGACGGGTTGGGCTACGCGGTGATGGACGAAGTGCACTACCTCTCCGACCGCTTCCGCGGCGCGGCCTGGGAAGAGGTCATCATCTCGCTGGCGCCGCAAGTGCGGCTGGTGGCGCTGTCGGCCACCGTCTCCAATGCCGAAGAATTCGGGCAGTGGCTGAACCAGGTGCGCGGGGAGGTGGCGGTCATCGTCTCCGAGCGCCGCCCGGTGCCGCTGTTCCAACACGTCATGGCCGGCAAGAAGCTCTACGACTTGTTCGCCGGGGGCGAGGCCGTAAACCCGGAGCTGCTGAACCTGGCCAAGCAAGAGGCGCGTTTCCTGCGCGACGATTCCCGCCGCCCGCGCGGGCATTCGGGCAAGGGCAAACGCCAAGTCGCTTACGGCTCGGGCCGTTTCGGCGGGGCGAGCGCCGCCAAATGGGAAAGCGCGGCCCGCTCTTTCGCCCCCAGGAGGGAGGCGGTGCTGGAGCGGCTGCACGCCCAAGAGCTGCTGCCGGCCATCTATTTCATCTTCTCCCGGGCCGGCTGCGACAAGGCGGTGCGGCAGCTGCTGAAGTCCGGGATGCGCTTCACCAGCCGCCAAGAGTTCAACACGCTGCGCGAGATCGCCGACCGGCACACCGCCGGGTTGGGCGAATCCGACCTGCGGGCGCTGGGGTTCCCGGCGTTCCGGGAGGCCTTCTGCCGGGGAATCTCCGCGCCTCACGCCGGTCTGCTGCCGGCCATCAAAGAG
>JAISTI010000093.1 GCA_031272685.1 Propionibacteriaceae bacterium
GGCGAACAACAAGGCGGCCCGCTCTTGCCAGGCCCGCAGCGCCACCACCTGGCGGGCATGGGGGTAGGGAGAGCGCTCAAACTGCCAGGAGTCGTCGCCATCGTCGAAGAGCCCGATGAACCCCAAATCCGGAATCGGGGTATAGACGGCTGACTGCGCGCCCAGCACCAGCCGCACCTGCCCGCGGGACGCGGCCAGGAACGCCCGATACCGGGCCGCCGGGCCCAAACCGGCTTCCAGCAGGGCGAAACTGCCCGGCCCAAACCGCACTTGGGCTTCGGAGGCCAGCCGCTTCAGCGCCTTGGCGTCGGCCGCGAGTAAGAGGGCGGACTGGCCGTGTTCCAGAGCGGCTTCGGCGGCGTCGAGCAGACCGCCAGCCCATTCGCCCAGCGAGCCCAAGGTCGGGGCCAGGGTCCAGACCGCGCGGGGATGCTTGCCGGCGGCCATCGCGGCCAAGAAGGCTTCGCCCTGCGGATAGCTGGGCAACACTTCCGCCTCTCCGCCCAGAATCGGCTCCGGATACTCGGGTGGCGAAGCGTTTTCGACCGCGGCGTGCCGGGGCGGGATAGCCAGCCGCAGCACGTCCGAAAGGGTGCCGGCATAGTGATCGGCCACCGCCCGGCAGAGCCTGGCCACCGGTTCGGAGAGCACTGGTTCAGGCGAGACCAGCTTGAGCGGCAGCAGCCCAGGGCGGCTCTCAATTTGCGCCAACTCAAGCACATATCCGGAACGGAGCTGTCCGGCGAACCGCACCCGCACCCGGGCGCCGACGGGCACCTCCTCTCCTGGGGGGACGAGGTAGTCGAAAGGCCGGTCGAGGTGGGGCAGCGGGGTGTCTACCGCCACTTTTGCCACCAAGACCGTTTCCATGCCCACACCTTAGCCCGGCGCTTGGGGCATAGAATCGGCCCATGCGAATTGTGTTTGCCGGCACCCCCGCGGTTGCCGCGCGAACCCTCGCCGTCCTGCTGCCCCGGCACGAGGTGCTCGCCGCCGTCACCCGCCCAGACGCGCCCAAAGGCCGCAGCGGCCGCCCCACCCCCAGCCCGGTCGCCGAGCTGGCCGAAGCGGCCGGCATCGAGGTGCTGAAACCCTCCCGGCCAGCCGCCCCGGAACTGCTTTCGCGCATGCGCGAACTGCGCCCGGAACTCGGCATCGCAGTCGCCTACGGCGGGTTGATTCCGGACGACCTGCTGGCCGTCCCCACCCATGGGTGGTGGAACGCCCACTTCTCGCTGCTGCCGCGCTGGCGCGGCGCCGCCCCAGTTCAGCGCGCCATCCTGGCCGGGGATGAACTGACCGGCGTGACGCTCTTCCAACTCGTCACCGAGCTGGACGCCGGGCCGGTGTTGGCCCAAGTGCAGACGCCGATCGGGGCCAAGACCGCCGGCGAGTTGCTCGACGAGCTGCAGGGCCTCGGCGGCGAACTCATCCTCGACAACATCGGCAAGCTTGCGGCCGGAGGACTGCGCCGCCACTCCCAGCCTGCCGAAGGCGTCACCTACGCCGCGAAACTCCACCCCCAAGACGCCGAGCTGGACTGGTCGGAAGACGCGGAAACCCTGGAGCGGGAAATCCGGGCGTTCAACCCAGCCCCGCTCGCCTGGACTGGCTTCGCGGGCAAACGGCTGCAAATCCGCACGGCTGAAATCACGCGGGAAGTGCTGCCTCCCGGTTCGCTGCAGCCGCGCAAGCGCGAACTGCTGGCCGGCACCGGGAGCACGGCCCTGCGGCTGCTGCAAGTGGTGCCCGAAGGCAAGCAGGCTATGGACGGCGCCGCTTGGGGCCGGGGTTTGCGCGGAGAGGGCCTGCGCCTTGGCTAGCCTCGACCAACCCCGGCTAGCCGCTTTCCAGGCGCTGATGGAGATCGGCGGCGGCGCCTACGCCCATGTCGTCTTGCCGAAATGGCTGAAACAGCCCGGCTTGGGCGAAAGCGACCGCCGTTTCATCACCGAGCTTGTCAACGGAGTCTGCCGCGAACGCGGAGTTCTGGACCCGATAATCGCCGCCGCCGCCGGACGGCCGCTGGAGACGCTCCAGCCAGCCGTTATCGTCATCCTGCGGATGCTCGCCCGGCAGGTGCTGCGCATGCGGGTGCCGCACCACTCGGCGGTGCACACTTCTGTGGAGCTGGCGGGGCAACGGGTGGGCGAACGCACCCGCGGGCTGGTCAACGCCGTCGGCCACCAGATTGCCGCCCGGGATTTTGACCAGTGGGCCGGCGAACTCACGGCGGGAATGGACGATTTCGGGAAGCTGGCTTTCACCACCTTCCACCCGCGCTGGATTGTGGCCGCCTATTCCAAGCTGCTGCCCGCCGGCGAGTTGGAAGCGGCCCTGGCTCAAAACAACGTCCCGGCCCGCACCACGCTGGTGCTGCGCCCCGGTCTCAGCGACTTCATCGAGTCGGGGCTACTGGCCGCCGGCACCGGCTTCGAAGCCGCCCGATATTCGCCCTACGGCGGCTATTACGACGGCAATCCCGGCCGGCTGGCGGCGGTCGCCGACGGCGGCATCGGCGTGCAAGACGAAGGCTCGCAACTGGTGGCGCTCGCCCTCAGCCGGGTGGATGCCCGCCAAGGCTGGTGGTTGGATTTGTGCGCCGGACCGGGCGGCAAGGCCGCGCTGCTCACCGGATTGGCGCTGCAGGACGGCAGCAAGCTGCTCGCCAGCGAGATCCACCCGCACCGCGCTGAGTTGGTCAAGCAGAATCTGCGCGGCTACCGCGGCACCTGCGTGGTGGCCGACGGACGCCACGGCGCCTGGAATACTGGCTCGTTCACCCGGGTGCTGGCCGACGTGCCCTGCACCGGCCTGGGGGCGCTGCGGCGGCGCGCGGACGCCCGCTGGCGCAAGTCAGAAGCAGACTTGGAAACCCTGGTGCCGCTGCAGCGGGCGCTGCTCGCCGCCGCCGTGGAGAGCGCCGCCCCCGGAGGGGTGGTGGCATACGTTACCTGTTCGCCGCTGGGGCGGGAGACCGCCGAAATCGTGGCGGCCGCCGAAGACGGCAGTTTCGAATTGCTGCAAGCTGGGGACTACCTTCCGGAAGTCCCCGACGCGGCCACCGGGCCTTTCGTCCAGCTTTGGCCACACCGTCACGGCACCGACGCGATGTTCCTCGCCCTGCTTCGCAAGCGCGGCAACCCCAGGTAGGCTGGCCCGGTGGACATCCGCATCTCGCCGAGCATCTTGAACGCCGACCTCTCCCACTTGTCGGACGAGGTGGCGCGCATCCCCAGCGCGGATTTCGTGCACCTCGACGTGATGGATAACCACTTCGTGCCGAATCTCACTTTCGGGCTGCCGGTGGTGGCGAATCTGCGCGCAAGCTGCGCGCTGCCCATGGACGTGCACTTGATGATCGACGACGCCGACCGCTGGGCGCCCTCCTACGCCGAAATCGGCTGCGAGTCCGTCACCTTTCACATCGAGGCGGCCGCCGAGCCGGTGAAACTGTGCCGCACCCTGCGGGGGCTGGGTGCGAAGGCTTCGGTGGCGTTCAAGCCCGCGACCGGCGTCGACGCCTACGCCGAACTGCTGCCCGAAGTAGACCAGGTGCTGATAATGACCGTCGAACCCGGCTTCGGCGGGCAGTCGTTCATGGAAGACATGCTGGCGAAAATCCGCCGGGTGCGCGAGTTGATACGCGCGCTTGACAAGGAGATTTGGATAGAAGTGGACGGCGGGGTGAACGAGCAGACGGTGGAACTCGCCGCCGCCGCCGGGGCGAATGTTTTCGTGGCCGGGTCGGCCGCCTACCGCAACGCCGACCCCGACCAGGTAGTCCAGGGCCTGCGCGCCCGCGCCGAGCGCGCCTTCGAGGGCTGAGCGGTGGCTAATCTGCGCGCCGCCTTGGGCAACAGGCTGCTCGTCGCCGACGGGGCGATGGGAACCCAGCTTCTCAAACACAAATTCACCTCCGACGATTTCGAGGGCCACCAATCCTGCTTCGAGCTGTTGAACGTCACCCGCCCCGACGTGATCGCGGGCATCCACCGCAGCTACCTCGCCGCCGGGGCCGACTGTGTGGAGACCAACACCTTCGGGGTGAATTTCGGCTCGCTGGGCGACCACGGCCTGGTGGAACGGGCTTTCGAACTGGCGCAGGCGGCGGCCGCCATCGCCCGGCAAGTGGCCGACGAGTTCGACAGGCGGTTCGTGCTGGGCTCCCTAGGGCCGGGGACGAAGCTGCCGACGCTGCAATATGCCAGCTACGGCGAGTTGCGCGACGTATACGAGCAGGCGGCCGCCGGGCTGATCGCCGGGGGAGCGGACGGCTTCCAAATCGAAACCTGCCAAGACCTGCTGCAGGCCAAGGCTGCCGTGGTTGGGGCCCGCCGGGCGCTGGCCGCCGCCGGGCGCGAGCTGCCGGTGCTGGTGAACGTCACCTTCGAATCGAACGGGGCGATGCTGCTGGGCACCGACATCCTCGCCGCCTTGACCGCGCTGTCCCACCTCGGCGTCGACGGCATCGGGCTGAACTGCGGCACCGGCCCGGCCGAGATGGCCGGGCATTTGCGCACGCTGGCGGCGAACACCGGGCTGCCGCTGGTGTGCATGCCTAACGCCGGGCTGCCCGAACTCACCGCCGCCGGGGCGATCTACCCGCTGGGTCCGGAAGAGTTCGCCGCCCAGGTGCTGGCCTACGCCGCCGAATTCGGGCTGTCCCTCATCGGCGGCTGCTGCGGCACCACCCCGGCGCACATCGCCGCCCTCGCCCAGGGCGCCGCGGCCGCGCCCGCCCCCAAGCGCGGCGGCCAGGCCAACCCCGCCGTCTCCTCGCTGTATTCGGCCGTGGAGCTGCGCCAAGACGTCTCCTATCTCAGCATCGGCGAGCGCGCCAACGCTAACGGCTCCAAGGCCTTCCGCGAGGCACTGCTTGGCGGCGATCTCGACGAGTGCGTGGACATCGCGCGCGAACAAGCCCACACCGGGGCGCATGTGGTGGACGTCTGCGTGGACTTCGTGGGCCGCGACAGCGCCGCCGACATGTCCGAACTCGCCGCCGGGCTCGCGGTGCAGGTGCCGCTGCCGGTGATGCTCGACTCCACCGACGCAGAGGTGCTGCGCGCCGGGCTGGAGCGCCTCGGCGGGCGCTGCGTCATTAACTCGGTGAGCTTCGAAGACGGCGGCGGCCCCGGCTCGCGTTTTGCGAAAACCTGCGCCCTGGCCAAAGAGCACGGGGCGGCGGTGCTGGCGCTCGCCATCGACGAGCGCGGGCAGGCCCGCACCCGCGCCGACAAGGTGGAGGTCGCCGAGCGGCTGATCGCCCGGCTGAATTCCGAAGGGTTTGCCGACTCCGACATCCTGATGGATTGCCTGACTTTCCCAATCGCCACCGGGCAGGAAGAGACCCGGCGCGACGCCGCCGAAACCTTGGACGCCGTCGCCGAGCTTTCCGGCCGGCACCCGGAATTGCAGCTCGTTCTGGGCGTTTCCAATGTTTCTTTCGGGTTGAGCGCGCCGGCCCGGCAGGTGCTGAACTCCGTCTTCCTGCACGAAGCGGTGGCGAAAGGGCTGACGGCCGCGATCTTGAATCCCGCCCGGATCATCCCGCTGGCGCAAATCCCCGCCGAGCAGGCCCGCGCCGCCCTAGACCTCGTCTATGACCGGCGGGCGGACGGCTACGATCCGCTGGCGGCCCTGTTGGCGGCATTTGACGGCGTGGAAGCCGAAGACTCCAAGCAGAGCCAGGCGGCCGAGCTGGCGAGCCTGCCGGTGGCCGAGCGGCTGCGCCGCCGCATCGTGCTGGGCGCCGCGAACGGGCTGGAGGCCGACCTCGAAGCCGCGCTCGCGGAGCGTCCGGCGCTGGAAATCATCAACGACGAGCTTTTGGGTGGGATGCGCGAAGTGGGAGAGCTGTTCGGCGGCGGCCGGATGCAGCTTCCGTTCGTGCTGCAAAGCGCCGAAACCATGAAGCGCGCCGTAGACCTGCTCCAGCCGCACCTCGCCCACGCGGACACCCCTGGCCGGGGAACCTTGGTGCTGGCCACGGTGGCTGGAGACGTGCACGACATCGGCAAGAACCTGGTGGACATCATCCTGAGCAACAACGGCTTCCAGGTGGTGAACCTGGGCATCAAACAGCAGGTGGAGGCCATCGCGTCCGCCGCCGCCGAGCATCACGCCGCCGCCATCGGCATGTCTGGGCTGCTGGTGAAATCCACCCAGGTGATGCGCAACAACCTGCGTTGGCTCGCCGAACACGGCTTCGAGTTGCCGGTAATCCTGGGCGGAGCCGCGCTGACAAGGGAATATGTTGAGTCGGAGTTGCAGGCGCTTTATCCGGGCCCGGTGCGCTACGCCCAGGACGCTTTCGAAGGGCTGCGGCTGCTGGAATCCTTCACCGCTGCGCAAGCCCAGGCGGCCGCCCAGCCGCGTCCCCCCGACCCGCGCCCCGAATCAGCCTCCGTGCCCGACACGGTCCGAAGCGACGCCGTCGCCCGGGGCCTGCCGGTGCCGCAAGCCCCCTTCACTGGGGCGCGCCAGCTTTGCGGAATCGGCCTGCGGGAAGTGGCGGCATATCTGGACGAGCGGATGCTCTTCGCCGGGCAGTGGGGGCTCCGCCCCCGCAAGGACGGCCCCGCTTACGAAGAACTGGCCGAAACCGAGGGCCGCCCGCGGCTGGCCCGCTGGCTGGACCACATCGAGGAAAACCGGCTCGCCGAGTTCGCCGTCGCCTACGGCTACTTCCACTGCTATTCCGAGGGCAACTCCCTCATCCTGCCCGAACCGGGGGTCCGCTTCGATTTCCCCCGCCAAACGCGCGGCCGACGGCTGTGCGTGGCCGACTTCTTCCGGGACGCCGAAGAAGCGCAAGCCGGTCCGGACGTGCTCGCGCTGCAGACCGTGACTGTCGGGGCGGCGTTGCCCGCCGTCATCCACCAGCTCTTCGAGGAGGACCGCTACCGCGAATACTGGGAGCTGAGCGGGCTGGCCGCCCAGTTGGCCGACGCGCTCGCGGAATACTGGCACGCTCAAATCCGCGCCGAGCTGGGCCTGGCCCCCGACGCCGACATGGAGAGCGTCTTGCGCCACCAGGGGTACCAGGGCTCGCGTTATTCCTTCGGATATCCCGCCACCCCCGACCTCACCGCCCGCGCCCCCTTGTTCAAGCTGCTCCACGCCGAAGAGATCGGGATGAGCTTGACCGAGGGCTATTTCATCATTCCCGAATTCTCCACCGACGCGCTGGTCGTCCACCATCCGCAGGCGCGGTATTTCTCCGTTCACTAGGATTGCGGCCGTGGATTTGTCAGGAGTGCGCCGCGGGCCGCTGCAGCCGGGGGAGCGCGTCACCCTCATCGACCCGAAAGGCCGGCGCCATTCCGTCGTGCTGAAAACCGGCGGCATCTGGCACACCACCAAGGGTGTCGTCCAGCACGACGACTTGATCGGCGGCCCCGACGGGCAGGTGGTGGTTTCCGCCGCCGGTATGGAGTTCCTGGCCTTCCGCCCCACCATGCGCGAGCACACCGTCTCCATGAAGCGCGGGGCGACGATCATCTACCCCAAGGACGCGGCCGAAATCCTCACCGAAGGCGACATTTTCCCCGGCGCGCGGGTGCTGGAGGCAGGCGCGGGCTCCGGGGCGCTGAGCATCTTCCTGCTGCGCGCGATCGGCGCCGAAGGCAAGCTCTATTCGTATGAGGCGCGCTCCGACTTCGCGCAAATCGCCCGCCAGAACGTGGAAACCTTCTTCGGGCAGCCCCATCCGGCGTGGGAGCTTACCGTGGGGGAGCTGAACGACGCGGTCAAAGACGAGCCGGTGGACCGGGCCGTCCTGGACATGCTCGCCCCCTGGGACTGCGTGGACGCCGTCGGCCGGGTGTTGGAGCCCGGCGGCATCCTCACCTGCTATGTGACCACCGCCACCCAGTTGGGGCGGGTCATGGACACCTTGCGGGTGCATGGCGGCTTCACCGAACCGGAGGCCCGCGAAATCAGCATCCGGCTCTGGCATGGGGAAGGGCTGGCCATCCGGCCGGGGCACACCGCCACCGGCCATACGGGCTTCCTGATTTTCGCCCGGAGGCTCGCGCCCGGTGTGGCCGCGCCTATGCGCCGCCGCCGTCCCGCGCCCGGCGCGTACGGCCCGGACTACACCGGCCCGCGTCCTTTCGGCGTGGAAGGCGCCTAACCGCGCCGCCGGGAGACGGCCAGCGCCGCCGCGCCAACCGATATCAGCATCGCCCCCGTTGCCGCACCCAGGCCGGGATCGGTTCCGGTGACCGGCAACTCCCGGGCGCGGGGGGAGGCGCTGGCGCTGGGCGATGGGTCGGCCGTCCCGCTGAGCGCGGGGGAAGGCTCTGGGGTTTCCGGGGGCTGCGTAGTGCTGGTGGTCACCGGAGTCGGGTCTACCGGATCGAGATCGGTGGGGGTGGCGCTCGGCCCGGCGGAAGGCCCGGCGGCCGAAGGGCTGAAAGTCGGTTCGGGCGTGGTGGAGGGAGTTGGATCCGGGTCGTCGCCGACGGCGAACCCGGCGTAGACCTTCAGGTCGGAGCGCACATCGGAGAAGTCTTTGTCCCAGCCGGTGAAGTGCCAGCGGGAGACCGCCGGGACGGCCGGCGCGTGGGCCGCACTACCATGCGCCACCGTCTCCGTCTTCAACAAAACCCCTTGCCACCCGAAGAATTCAACGGTGTGGCGTCTGCCGGTGTAGCTGCCGAACACCTCCAGATTCGCGGTGATGGACGAAAAGTCTTTGTCCCAGCCGGAGAAGCTGAACCCGGCAAAGACCGGCACTTCCGGCGCGGCGGCCGGCTCGCGGTAGGCGACCACCCGGTTGGTGACCCGCTGGCTGCCGTCCGGAAGGGTCAAGATGAACTTGACATCGAAGGTAACGGGGATGAACCGGGCCACGTAGGTTCTGGCGGCCCAAAGGCCGGAGCCGGCGTCCTTCCGCGGAACCAAACGCGTGTCGGAGGTGAGGAAGGTGTTGTCCAAATACCACCCCAGGAATGTGTAGCCCTCCGAGGCCGGCGCCGCCGTGGCGCCTTCTGCCGTCCCGCTCACTTGGGGGACTTCCTCGGTGAACCGGGCTTTCGGGCTGGTTTCCGGGCCCCGCACCGTCCCGGTGTCGCGGGGGGCGGCCTCGTAGGCCAGGGTGGCGGTGAGTTCTTGCCACTGGGCGTAAAGAGTCTGGGCGTTGCCGGTGGTGACGATGTACTCCGCGCCCGGTTTGTAGCCCTTCGGGTTTTCGCAAACGCCGGGGTCGGGGCAGGTGTTCCAGCCGGTTAACTGGTATCCCATGCGGGCGAAGGGAACCTCGGGCCGGGTCAGCGTGTTGGGGTTGCTGCCGCGGACGATTAGGAAGTCGGCGTC
>JAISTI010000123.1 GCA_031272685.1 Propionibacteriaceae bacterium
CGACCTTCCAGCGCTGGTTGACGGGGATGAGCTCGTCGCGCAACCCATCGTCGGGGGCGTGCAGCGAGACGGCCAGGGTGATCGGCAGTTCCTCCTCGGCCAGCCGGGCGATGCGGGGCACCAGGCCGACGGTCGACAAGGTGATGCCGCGCGGCGACATGCCGTAGCCGTCGGGCTGCGGCCTGGCGAGCGTGCGGATGGCGGCCAGCACGGCGTCGTAGTTCGCCAGCGGCTCGCCCATGCCCATCAGCACGATGTTGCCGACCTGCCCCGGCCCGCCGGCGACCTCGCCGCGGGCGAGCAGCCCGGCGGCATCGGCGACCTGCGCGACAATCTCGCCACAGGTCAGGTTGCGCTGCAAACCGCCTTGTCCGGTGGCGCAGAAGGGGCAGCCCATGGCGCAGCCAGCTTGGCAGGAAAGGCAGAGGGTGGCCCGCTCGTCGCCGCGCCCGGAGGCCGGCAGGCCTTTCACCCCGTAGCGCATCAGCACGCCTTCTACGAGCACGCCGTCGGGCAGCCGCCAAAGGCTCTTGACCGTCGCCCCTTGGTCGGCGGTGAGCGTGGTGACGGGGGCGAGCAGCGGGGGCAGGCATTCGGCTTGCAGCTTCTCGCGCAGCGGTTTGGGGATGTCCGTCCACTCGTCCGGGGAGTCTTCTAGGCGCGAGAAGAGGTGGGTGTCGAGTTGGCGGGCGCGGAAACGCGGCAGGCCGAGGCGCTGAGCCCATTCCACCCGGCCGGCTTCGGTGCGGTCGAACCAGTGCTCCATGGCTTACAGAATGGGCAGGCAGAAGATGAACCAGCAGGCCGGGGCGGCGAAGAGCACCGAGTCGAGCCGGTCCATCGCGCCGCCATGGCCGGGCAGGACGGAGGACATGTCTTTGATGCCGACGTCGCGTTTGATAAGCGATTCGACGAGGTCGCCGCAGGTGCCGGCGACCACCGCCACCAGCGAGAGCAGCTCCCCGTACCACCACGGCCAGCCCATGAAGCACACCGCCATGACGATGCCGACCGCGCCGGAGAGCAGCACCGACCCGATCAGGCCCTCCCAGGTTTTCTTGGGGCTGATGTTCGGGGCGAGTTGGTGTTTGCCCAGGGTGGCCCCGACGGCGTAGCCGCCGGTGTCGGAGCCGCACACGCACAAGAACACCGCCGTCAGCAGCATCTCGCCGTTCGGCATGGCGAGGATCAGCCCGACGAAGGAGGCCAGCAGCGGGATGTAGGCGATGGTGAACAGGCTGGCGGCGGTGTCGCGGGCGTAGCCTTCCGCGCCGCCGAACATCCGCCAGACGAGCACCAGCATCACCGTGCCGCCCAGGCACCCCAGCAGGATGAACTGCCAGGGGATGTCGGTGTATTTGTCGAAATATTCCACCGCGTAGGTGCCGCCGATGATGGCGATGTTTCCGATGACGAGCGGGGTGCGGGCGGAGGTCATGCCCACCCGTTTCAGCGCGTCGTGGACTTCGATGCAGCCCAGCGAGGTGGCCAGCACCAGCAGCAGGATCAGCCCCGGCGGCCAGAAGACCAGCGCCAGGACGATGAGGATGACAAGGGGCAGCCCGACGCCGATTGCGGCGCCGAGATCCCGTCCCGTCCTGGCTGCCATGTCTTGCGCGGAGGCTACACCTCGGAAAGCTCCGCCTCTTTGGATTTCAGCAGTTCGTCGATCTTCTCGACGCGCTTCTTGGTGATTTCGTCGAGCTTCTTCTCGGCGCCGCGGGCGTCGTCTTCGCCGATTTCTTTGGCTTTGAGCTTCTTCTGGATGGCGTCGACGGCGTGGCGGCGGACGTTGCGGATGGCGACGCGCTCTTCTTCGGCCTTGTGGCGGGCCAGTTTCACGTATTCTTTGCGGCGCTCTTCGGTGAGCGAGGGCAGCACCAGGCGGATGACGTGGCCGTCGTTCGCCGGGTTCACCCCGAGGTCGGAATCGCGGATGGCCTTCTCGATGGCTTTCATCGCGCCGGGGTCGAAGGGCTGGATCAGCACGGTGCGCGCCTCGGGCACCTGGAAGGTGGCCAACTGCTGCAGCGGCGTCTGGACGCCGTAATACTCGGCGGTGATCTTGGCGAACATCGCCGGGTGGGCGCGCCCGGTGCGGATGCCGCCGAACTCCTCTTTCGCGTGTTCGAGCGTGCCGTCCATCTTGCGTTCGGCGTCGGCGAGAATCTGCGGAATTTCTGCCATGTCCCCTCCTCGGAACTAGAGTCTGGCTCTAATGTAGCGTGGTTCCGATGTTCTCGCCCGCTATCACCTTTGCGATGCTGCCGGGCGCGCCGAGATCGAAGAAAACCATCGGCAGCGAATAATCCCTGGCCAGGGAGACGGCGGTGGCGTCGGCGACCTTGAGGTCGCGGGTGAGGAATTCGTCGTAGCTGAGCTGGGAGAATTTGCGGGCATTGGGGTTTTTCCCCGGATCGCAGTCGTAGACCCCGTCGGTGCCCTGCTTGGCCATCAGCAGCACCTCGCAGCCGATTTCCAGGGCGCGTTGGGCGGAAACCGTGTCGGTGGAGAAGAACGGCATGCCGGAGCCGGCGCCAAAGATGACGATCCGGCCTTTTTCGAGGTGCCGGATGGCCCGCAGCGGAATGTACGGCTCGGCCACCTGGCCCATGGTGATGGCCGTCTGCACCCTGGTGGGCACCCCGGCCTTTTCGCAGAAATCTTGCAGGGCGAGGGCGTTCATGACGGTGCCGAGCATGCCGATGTAGTCGGCGCGGGCGCGGTCCATGCCGCGGTTTTGCAGCTCCGCGCCGCGGAAGAAGTTGCCGCCACCGGTGACGACCGCCACCTGCACCCCGGACTTGGCCACTTGGGCGATCTGCCCGGCTATCGCGCCGACGCCGTCGGCGTCGACGCCGAGCCGCCCGCCGCCGAAGGCTTCGCCGGAAAGTTTGAGCAATACCCGCTTGTATTTCATGTGAACCCCTTGGCCGCGTCGTTGTCCGTCCCGCCCATCCTAATGAAAAAGGGAGCCGTCCTGGCTCCCTTTTCCTTACGTGTCCCGCAGTATTACACCGCGCCGGCCTCGAAGCGGATGAACCGAGAGACCTTGACGCCGTTTTGCTCCAGCAGCTTGCCCACGGTGAGCTTGTCGTCGGAAACGGACGCCTGCTCGACGAGCACGAAGTCTTTGAAGAAGCCGTTG
>JAISTI010000144.1 GCA_031272685.1 Propionibacteriaceae bacterium
AACAGACCGTCGGCGGCGAAATGTCCGACGGTCAGCTCCAGCGGCATGCCGAAGATGTTGGCGTTGACCAGCTCGAAATCGCGCAGCCCGAAATAGGCTTCGGGGGCGAGGTTGGCGACTGTCATGGCGATGACGGCGGCGAGCAGCAGCAGCGCCCCGGAAGCCGTCTCCTTTTCCAGGATTTTGGCCACGCGCAGGGACTCGCGCCATGAGCCGCGCGCCAGCGTGGTTTGGGGGCTCTGGGTTGGGCTCACCCGACGCAGTTTACCGCGCCGCTTGCGCCATCAGGGCGGCGGCGGCGGCGAGCAGGGTGGCCTCTTGGCCGAAGCGCGCCCCGAGCATCACCCCGATGGGCAGTTCCACTGCGTCGATGACGGCGGTGTGCAGCGGCAGTGAGACGGCGGGCAACCCGGAAACGTTATAGATGCTTGTCCAGGGGGTGAAGCGGGTCTGGGCGGCGAAATCGGCCGCCGGGTCGGCGTCGTCGCGCAGCGCGCCGAGCTTGGCGGGCGGCTGGGCGAGCGTGGGGGTGAGGATCAGGTCGTATCCCTGCCAGGCCGCTTCGACCTGCTTGCCGAGCATTTGGGCGCAGAACCAGGCCTGCGCCAATTCGATGCCGGAGTATTTGCGGCCTGCTTCGCGCAGCCAGCGGGTGAGCGGGCGGACGCGCTCCTCCTGCCCGGCGGTGAGGTCGATGGCGAGCGCGCCGACCGCCCACAGCGCGGCGAAGGCGCTCCACTTTTCCGGGGTGAACGGGGCGGGCGCGGGCTCGACGTGGTGCCCCAGCGCTTCCAGCGCGGCGGCTGTCTTGGCGACCGCGTCCAGGCAGGCCGGGTGTACTTCCGCTTCGGCGATGACCGGGGTGGTCAGCACTCCCACGCGCAGGCCTTTCAACTCGGTGTCGCAGGCGGCCAGGAAGGACGTGTCCGGCGGGGGGCAGTGGTAGGTCTGGCCGACGGCGGACGGGGGCAGGGCGCGGCTGGCGAGCACGTCGAGCGCGAGGGCGGCATCGCGCACCGTGCGGGTGAGCATCCCGTCGGTGGCGAAACCGGGGCCAGGCACATCGCCCCATTCGGGCACCCGGCCGCGCGAGGCTTTCAGCCCGACCAGCCCGCAAGCCGAGGCCGGAATGCGGATCGATCCGCCGCCGTCGGAACCGTGGGCGATGGGGGTGATTCCGGCGGCCACCGCGGCTGCCGCTCCCCCGCTGGAGCCGCCGGCCATCCGGGTTTTGTCCCAAGGGGTGACGGCCGGGGGCGCCACCGCCGCGTCGGGCTCGGTGTAGCAGGGCAGCCCGAATTCGGGCGTGTTCGTCTTGCCGATCATCAGGGTGCCGGCGGCGCGCAGCCGTTTGGGCAAATCGGAGTCTTCCTCGGCAACCCGGTCGGCGAAGACGGCCGACCCTTGGGTGTAGCGCACCCCGGCCACCGGCTCCAGGTCTTTCACCGGGCAGGGCACTCCCAGCAGCGGCGCATCCGCCTCAGCTGGGGCATCTGACCTAGCCAGCGCGGCGTCGATGGCATCCGCTTGCCGCAGCGCGTATTCGGGGGCCAGCGCGGTGAACGCGCCCACCGCCGGGCCAAGCGCCTCCGCCCGCGCGAGCGCGGATTCGGCCACTTCGCGCGCGCTAACCTCGCGGGCGCGCACCAGGCGCGCCGTCTCTATGGCGGAAAGCCCACTCAAATCCATGCGCGCCACCCTAGTAAAGGACGGTGGCGAATTCGCCCACCTGGGTGAAACCGACGCGCTCGTAAAGGCGCAGCGCCCGGGTGTTGTAGGAGTTCACATATAGGGAGACGGTGGGATGCCGCTGGCGCACTTGGCGCACCACCGCCGCCATCGCCGGCGCGGAGCGGCCCTGGCCGCGCAGGTCGGGGTGCAGCCAGACGCCCTGCACCTGGGCGACGCCTCCGGCGGTGGCGCCCACGTCCGTCTTGAAAACGACTTGGCCGTCGCTGACTATCCCGTAGGAGCGGCCGGTGCTGATGAGCCAGCGGCAGTAGCTGGCATAGCCCTCTCGTGGGGGGACGCCGCCCACTTCCTCGCGGTACATGGCGGTGGCGGCGCCATAGTAGGAGTCGAAATCCTTCCAGGTGACCGGCTGCACGCGCGAGTCGGACTCCACCAACGGATCCTGGCTGATCGCCAGCAGCGGCTGGATGCCGCGCAGCTCCCGGATGGCCGACCACGAGCGGCCCCAGCGTCGGCTCAGCCCGTCCCACAAGGGCAGCACCAGCCGCGACTCCCCCACGATCGACTGGGTGACGCGGCGCTTTCCGGCCGCCTCGACGAACGCGGGCAGGCAATCGTCGCCGGCGGAGGCGGGGACGAGGTTTGTGCCGACGTGCAGGAAGCTGTGCGGGCGCCGCCCCGGCCAGCCGTAGACCGTGCCGGTGGCTTGGCGGGCCAGCACGCCGTTCTCCACCCGGGAGGCGATGAAGACGTTTTTCACCGGCTCGGCGGCGAGCGCGGCCAGCACCGACTCGGTGTCTGCCGCTGTCAAAGCCCTGGCCCGCATGGGCCCACCGTACCGCCGCAAGCGCGCGCCGTACTAGAACCTTGGGGAATTCCCGTGCGTGGCAATCCGGCGCTCAGGACGGTTCGGCCGCTTCGGCCAGCTCCAGCAGGGCGGGGACGATGTCCGCCTCGGGGACAGTCTTGACCACCTCGCCTTTGACGAAGATTTGGCCCTTGCCGTTGCCGGCCGCCACCCCGAGGTCGGCCTCGCGGGCCTCGCCCGGCCCGTTCACCACGCAGCCCATCACCGCCACCCGCAGCGGCTTGGCGAAACCGGAGAACACTTCGGTGACCTGTTCGGCCAGCGAGAAGACGTCCACCTGGCAGCGCCCGCAGGTGGGGCAGGAGATGATCTCGAACTGCTTTGGGCGCAGGCCCAGGGATTCCAGGATTTTCACCCCGGCCTTGACTTCCTCGACCGGCGGGGCGGAAAGCGAGACCCGGATGGTGTCGCCGATGCCTTCGGCCAACAGCACCCCGAACGCGACAGCCGACTTCACCGTCCCCTGCAAGGCCAGCCCGGCCTCCGTCACCCCCAAGTGCAGCGGGTAGGCGCAGCGTTCGGAAAGCTGGCGGTAGGCGTCGATGACGACCAGCGGGTCGTGGTGCTTCACCGAAATCTTGAAATCGAAGAAGCCGACTTCTTCGAACAGGGAGGCTTCCCACAGCGCCGACTCGACCAGGGCTTCGGCGGTGGGCGCGCCGTATTTCTCGTAGAGCCGCTTGTCGAGCGAACCGGCGTTCACGCCGATGCGCAGCGAAACTCCCGCGTCGGTAGCGGCTTTGGCGATTTCGGCCACCTTGTCGTCGAAGGCCTTGATATTGCCGGGGTTCACCCGCACCGCCGCGCAGCCCGCAGCGATGGCCTGGAAGACGTAGCGCGGCTGGAAGTGGATGTCCGCGACGACCGGGATGGGGCTTTTCGCGGTGATGGCGGCCAGCGCGTCGGCGTCTTCTTGGTTGGGGACGGCCACCCGCGCGATGTCGCAGCCGGCGGCGGTCAGCTCGGCGATCTGCTGCAGGGTGGCGTCGACGTCGTGGGTCTTGGTGGTGGTCATGGATTGCACCGAGACGGGCGCTGACCCGCCGACCAGCACCTTGCCCACCTTGATCTGCCGGGTGGGCCGCCGGCTCGCCAACACTGCCATGGCGGACAGCTTAGTGCTGGACGCTCAGCGGCGCGTCGGCGAGGCCTTCATGCTTGCGGTAGGGGGCGATGTGGCGCACGTCGGGTGAGAGCAGCGCCAGGCCCACCACCACGATGCAGATGACCGAGCAGACGATGATGGACAGGTGCGGGCCGAACAGCTCGTCGGCCGGGCCGGCCAGCACCAGCCCGAGCGGTCCAAGCAGGATCGATCCGAAAGCGTCGTAAGACGCCACCCTGGACAGGGATTCCGGCGGCACCTCCAGCTGCATGGTCGTCAGCCAGTAGACGCCGAAAAGCTGCAAGCCGAAGCCCATGCCGACGGCCGCGACGACGATAATCCAGAGCGGGAACCGGTAGCCGAGCAGCAGGCCGGGCACCCCGCAGAAAACCGCGAGCAGCGCCCCGACGAAAATCGGGTGGCGCGGGCGCCAGAACATCGAGACGACCACCGCTGCGATGGCGCCGACGGCCTCGCCGGCCAGCACCCACGTCCAGCCGCCGGCGCCGCCCAAATCGAGCTTGCCGATGTGCGGGCCGAGCACTCCCACCGAGGCTTCGAAGAACATATACATCAGCCCCCAGGTGAGCACCACCACCCACAGCCACTGGTGGGAGGAGAACTCGCCCCAGCCTTGGCGGAGCTGGCTGAGCATCGGCTCGGTGGTGCCGGCCGTGCGGCTCGTCTTGGGCAGGAACAGGCACATCGCCCCCGAAATGAGGTAGAGGGCGCCGGCGATCAGCAGCGCCAGCCCGCCGCCCAGCAGCGCGACCGTCACCCCTCCCGCTACCACGCCGATGAGCCGGGCGGTGGCGTTCGCGCCTTGCAGATAGGCGTTCGCCTCGGTGAGGTTTTCCTCGGCCACCAGGTCGGGGATGATGCCCGTCAACGCCGGATAGACCAGCGAGCCGCCGATGCCGGTGGCGGCAGCGCACACGCACATCAGCCACACCGACGGCTCCGGCTGCAGCAAGAGCACGCCGATGGCCGCCCAGCCGACGCCGACAACCGACTCCCCGGCGGCGATCAGCCGCGAGCGGGAATACCGGTCGGCGACGACACCGCCGAAAAGCACCAGCACCACGTTCGGGCCGAGCTGGAATGCCAGCACGACCGAGAGGATGACCGCGGTGCCGCCGGGCATGTCGAGGATGCCGAAGGCGAGGGCGACGGGGGCGAACGCGAAAGACAGCATCGCCAAGGTGCGGGCGATGAAGAGCAGGACGTAATTGCGGTCGTGCAACAGCGCGATCGCGCCACTCGGCACGGTCATATTTCCTCCCGCAATCACACGAATTGGCCTTCAAATCCCCGTTTCAAGGCGCAGCTTCCAATCCTCTAACGGGCCCAGGCCGGGAGTCAATTTGCCACCTGGCTGTGGCCTTCGGGGCTCCGCCCCTCAGACACCCGCAAGTTGGATGCGAAGGCCGCTCACTTGACGGTGATGGTGTACTTCTTGGCTTTCTTCCCAGCCTTCACAGTGATGACAGCCTTGCCCTTCTTCATGGCCTTGATCGTGCCAACCTTGTCAACCGAAACAACCTTCAGCTTCGACGACTTGAAAGTGACCTTCACACCGGCAGCCTTCGCCGACTTATACGAAGCAGCCAAATACACCACCTGGCCCACCTTCAAAGAAGCCGGCACATTCGCCTTCACCGAACTCAACTTGCCAGTGGCCTTCTTCACCACCGACACCTTCAAACTCGCCGAAACCTTCTTACCCTTCGCATCCAACTTGGCAGCAGTAACCGTCACCGTCGCCGTTCCAGCCTTCAAACCAGTGATCTTGCCCTGCTTCGAGACCTTCACCACCTTCGGATTCGACGAAGTGAACGAAACCTCAGTCACCTTATAAGTGGCCGACCCATCAGAGAAATAAACCCCAATCGGCAACGTAAACGCCTTCTTCACCTGCAACACCAACGAAGACTGCGGCAACTTCACCTTCGCAACCGTCACCTTCGCCTGCGTCCCACCATCAGTAGGCACATACACCGTCTCCACCGGGCCAGGAACCTCAACAGTCTCCGTCGGACCCGGCACCGAAACCGTGGAAACCGCACCCGGCGCCACCACAGTCTGCACCGGGCCAGGAACCTGCACAGTCTCCGTCGGACCAGGAGCCACAACCGTGGCCGTAACCGTAGGAGAAGGAACCGCAACCAGACCGGCAATCGCCGTGTTCAACACACCCAAAGCCGAATCCAAATCAGCCTGCCGCAAATGCGACGACGCCAAATCACCAGCATCAGCCAAAACCTGAATCGCCGCCGACTTCGCCGCCACATACGGCGCCCACGAAGCAGTCGTATAGTTCGCCGCCGCAGTAGACGGCGGAGAATCCAACAACACCGCCAACAACGCCGAAACATCCGGCACCGCCACCACAGCCGTCACCGAAACCACAGCCCCAGACAGCGAACCAGCAGCCGCCAAAACCAGCGGACCGTCGGCTGTCCACGGGATTTTCGCCGTAGTTGGCGGAATCGAGCCGGTGGCGTCAGCGGTCACGGTCACTACCACGGCGCCGCCAACCGACACCGCCACCTGCTCGCCGGGGGCGAACCCCGAACCCGCAATCGAAACCGTATCGCCCGGCTCGGCGTCAAACGGACTTGCCAGCGGATTACCGCCAGCATCCGTCACCGTCGCCGAAGGAGTGAACACCGAAGCCGATACGGCAATCGGCAGCGTTTGCGAGGTAGCTGTCAACTCGTCCCAAACGGTCACAACCGCCTCGAACGCGCCAGCGGCGGCGTAAACGTGCGAACCTGAAATCTTGCCGTCGGAGGCCACGGCCACTTCTTCGACCCGGGAGCCGTCGCCCCAGTTGACGCTGGCCCGGTACCCGTCGCCAGGCACGCCCGCGGACGCTGTGCCGAGGTCGAAGTCGGCGCTGACAAGCGTAGATCCCGATTGCGTGGTGGCAGGCTGGGCCAAGGTGACCGGCGGCGGGTCGGCCACCGGCGGCAGGTCGGTGGCGATGGCGAACACATAGATATTCGCGCCCTTCGCCTCGTTGGTGGCGTTCGAGTCGGTGATGTCCGGCATCGTGAACGACACCGGCGTCTTCCCGGCGGGAATCGTGAACAGGCCGTTGGCGGCGGTGTTCGGCACGAACAGGTAGGTCTTCTTGGCGGTGGCCTCCCAGCCGAGGTTCTCCACCCGCTTGCTCACCGAGCCGAAAGCCGTCCAGCCGGACGGCACCGACCCGGTCTGCACCCAGTCGGGGAACGAGACCGTGAAGGTGTCGGAAGTGCCGTCCGAGTAGGCGATGGTCGCGGTGCCGGAGTGGGTGCCCTGAGTGGCCATGCCCACCAGCGCGAACTTGGTAGCCCCCACCGGCAGGTTCAGCGCAAACGACGCGCCCTTGCCTTTCACCGCGTCGGGGGCGCCCAGCTCCGTAACCGGCAGCGTCGCCTGCAGGGTGGTGCCCGCCGCGTTCACGGAAACGGGCACGCCCATCGACACGCCGGATTCGGCGGCCATCAGGTCGCGGTCGTAGCCCCAATACTCGGTGGAGCAGTTCAGCACCGCCTGACCGACGAGGGTGAAGCAGTTGTCGGTGAACTGGCCGGCGAAGGTCTTGTCTTGGGTGATTTCCACGCGGGCGGTGCCGGTGAGCACCTGC